>NZ_DAIUJO010000008.1:0-35371 GCF_036848755.1 Sinomonas sp.
CTACTTCTGCCCGGCCAGAGCCTTGAGGGCCTCCGGGATGAGGGCCCGCACCGTTTCGGGCTGATCGGAGAGGACGACGATGTCGACCCGACGGTTCTGCTCGTGCTCGGCCTCGGTCTTGTCCGCATTGACGGGCCGCGACGAGCCGTATCCCGTCGCCCCCACCCGGGGTCCCGGCAATCCGTCCTTCTCGACCATGTAGCGAAGGACCTTCGTGGCGCGCTCAGCGGAGAGCTCCCACACGGACGGGTAGGCCGTGACCGCGTTCGCGGCGTGGCCCTCGATCGAGACGTCCAGCGCCGTCGGCACCATCGGTGGGGTGACGGCGTCGAGCACCTGGTGAGCGCGTTGGGTGAGGTCGGAGCTGTCCGGCTGGAAGAACGTCTCGGACCCCACGAGCTTGACGGTCAGGCCGCGCTGGTCGATCTGGAACTGAACGTCCTGGGCGATGCCCTGAGCGGTGAGCTTGTCGGCCATCTGCTTCTCGAGGGCAGTGAGCCGGTCCACTTCCTTGATCGCGAGATCCAGGTTGGTGAAGCCTTGGGCATCCTTCTTCGCCTGGTCGGGGGGCACGACCGTGCCGGTAGCGGTGTCGATCTTCTGCGTCACGGTCGTCCCGAAGCCCGTCGCGAGCGAATTCCGCAGCTTCTCGAACTTGTTCTGGTCGACCGTGGACATGGCGAACAGCACGACGAAGAGGCAGAAGAGGACCGTGATCATGTCCATGTAGGAAACTGCCCAGCGTTCGTCGACATGAAAAGGGGCCGGCTTCTTGGACGGACGACGACGGCGCGGACTCACGCTGCGGCCCTCACGTTCTCCTTCGCGTCCGCCTTCCCCTTGCCCTTGAAGTGGTGGTCGGGGACCATCGCGCGAAGGCGATCGGCGAGCAGCATCGGCTGCGCGCCTTCCTGGACGGCGAGGATTCCCTCCATGATGAGCGTCATCCGCTCGATCTCGAGTTCGGAGAGCCGGGTGATGCGCGAGGAGAACGGCAGCCAGATGAAGTTGGCGGAGAGGAGACCCCAGAGCGTCGCGACGAACGCGCTCGCGATCATCGGGCCGAGGCTCGTCGGATCGGAGAGGTTCTCGAGGACGTGGGTCAGCGAGACGACGGTGCCGATGATGCCGATGGTGGGTGCATAGCCGCCGAGCGCCGCGAAGAACCGCGCGTTCGACGCATCGCTCCGGGAACGGGTGCCGATCTCGTCCTCCATCATAATGCGGAGTTCCTCGCCGTCGGTACCGTCCGCGACGTTCTGCAGGGCCCGCGCGAGGAACGGATCGTTCGCATCGACCGCCTCGGACTCGAGCGAGAGGAGTCCCTCGGCGCGGGCCTTCTCGGCGAGCGCAATGATCCGGTCGATGCTCTCCTGGGGCTTCGGCGCCTTGCCCAGAAGGGCCTTGGGCATGGCCTTGAGGGCCTGGACGGTGTCCTTGAGCGTGTTGCCGGCGAGGCCGACGGCGAGCGTCGCACCGAACACGAGGATCATGGGCGGCGGCAGGAGGAGCGCCGTCACGCTCGCACCTTCCATGGTCACGATCGCGATCACAGAGCCGAAGGCCAAAACCAGGCCGATGATGATTGAGGGATCCATGAAGCCCTTTCCTAGCGCTGTCCGGGCCGCAGGGGTGTTGCGCTCGACGGCTCCGGCTCACCGTCGGGACGGGGTACGAGGCTCAGGTGTTGGCCTTCGGTTGCGGGCAGGCCGCGGGCGGTCGCCAGAATGAGCGCACGGTAGTTCGCGACGAGGTCGATGACCTGTGTCAGGCTCTCCTGCACCACGTATGTCGCCCCACCGACCATCACGAGCGTCGTGTCCGGATTCTCCTGGACGCGCTCGATGAGGTCGGGGTTGACCGCGAAGCGGGACCCGTTGAGCCTGGTGACAACGATCATGGGGCCGTTTCTGGTCGGAAGGGTGGTGCAGTGGAGCGCTTTCCCTCTCCCCTATCGGCCGGAGCAGCGCCGCGGTAAGAGCCGCCGGGGCACCGCTCAGAGGGGTCCGTCCGGGTAGATGCTCCGCGTCTCGGAGCGCCGATAGCGGCGCCCCGACAGCCGCACGCGGAATCGCGGCAACGCCTTGAGGATCGACAGCACCACGTAGAGCAGGGTGTTGATCGCCACGAACGTCATGAGGACGTTGAACGTGTTCGTCGCGAGGATCGACTGCGGGAGGAGGACGCCGAGGGGCGCCATCGCCGACACCATCAGGCTGCCTTCGCGAGATGCTTCCACGTGGCCTGCCGCCCGCGGGTGATGTCCAGAATCCCCTTGACGTACACGACGTTGAGGAACATGTCGAAGAGCAGCTCGGGCAGGATCGCGGCGGCGAGGAGGCGAGCCGCCCAGCCGCCCTTCCACACCGTCACGACCCGCTCGACGACGAACAGGGAGCCGAGCCCGAGCCAGAACGGGAACCACACCCACGAGTCGACGGCCAGGACCATGAGGGCGAAGAGCAAGAGGTACGCACCCAGCGCGATCACGCTGTAGCCGATGCCGACCTGCTGGGCCCAGTAGCGCAGCGTCTGCGGCGTGACGCCGTACGCGCCGAGGTTCTCGAGCGCGCCGCGCTGCCAGCGCAGGCGCTGGGCCCAGAGCATGCGCCACGTGGGCATGAGTTCGGTCGAAACGGTGCACTGGGAGGGGGAGACCGTGAGGCCGCCGAGCGATTTGATCGCGAGCGTCAGCTCGTTGTCCTCGGTGAGGGCGGCAGTGTCGTAGACGTCGCCGTTGCGGCCCGGGAGCTGGACGTCTCGGGTCCCGGCGACGGCGCGCAGCGCGGCAGGCCGGAAGACCGACGCCGTGCCGGTCAGGACGAAGACGCGCCCCCGTCGTCGCTGGATCTCCCGGCTGTAGCGGAGGTACTCGTTGCGCTGGAACTGGCCGATGAGCCCATGCCCGGGCTCGCCGTAGAAGAGTCCGCCCACCGCCATCAGGGCCCGATCGTCGGTGAAGCGACGCGACGCCTCGGCGAGGAATCCGTCGTCGAGCGTGGTGTCCGCGTCCATCACCATGACGACGTCGTTGTCCCCCTGCCCGGGCAGCACCTCCCGGAGGACCTGGTTCAGGGCGCCGCCCTTCTTCTCGGTGTTGCCGGACGTCTCGAAGACCTCCACGCCCGAGCGCCGCGCGATCTCGACCGTTCCATCCGTGCAGTTGTCGGCCACCACGACGATGCGCTCGGGTGGGCGGCTCTGCGCGAGGAGCGAAGCGAGGGTCGCGGACAGGGAGGCCTCTTCGTTGTGGGCAGGAATCAGAACCGTGAACGTCACGTGCCCGGCGAAGACGCCGCGGGTCGCGGCCATGACGACTTTGGGGGCAAGGGGGCGCGTCCTGACGTGGGCGGGAGTGCGTCGAGTGCGGTTTGCGACGAAGCGCTCGGTGGAGGCGACGGCGGCGCCGAGCAGGACGGCGACGGCGATCGCAGCGACGACGACGCGCGCGTCCGGGGCATGCGCGTCGTACAGCACGGTCCACGCTCCTGCGAGGGTGACCTGCACGGGCGCCCACAGCGTGGGCGGCTCGCTCGCGGCAACACCCCACCAGAGAAGGGCGGCCGCGAGGGCGACGGCGGCAAGGATGAGGAGTCCGACGACGCGCTGGAGCCATGGAGTGCGCACCGGCCAAATCTACCAGCGCTTAGCATTGAAAATGTACATGTCCAATCAGGTGGCAACCGGCAGGAAAGGCGATACGTGGGCGCTGACTCCGGCGTTCCGAGCTGGCGGGCTTCTCTCGAGAGGCGCCCACCCGTCGACTCTGTCGGCGAGCTCGGCGTACCGATCCCGGTCGCTCCGGGTGACGCCCCAGTCCAGTTCGTGGACGAGCTGTTTCGCCGAGATCGCGGCCTCCGCGCCGTTGCCGTCTCCCGCTCGGACGGGACCTGGTCGCTGCTCGCGCGGAGTCAAGTCGACTACCAGCTTTCCGGGCGGCTGGGTTACGGCCGGGCGCTGCATGCGCGGAGCACGGTGGAACGGCTCCTGCCAGACTGCCAGCTCGTCGTCGGCTCAGGCGTCGGCCTCGACGAGGCGGCTGACCTCGCCCTCGCTCGGCCTGAAGCCGTCCGGTACGACGACTTCCTGCTCGTCGACGAGTCCGGCCCGCGCGCTGTCGCCGTCTCCCGCGTCTTCCAGGAGCTCTCGGCCACCCTCCGTTACGCAGCGTGGCACGACGCGCTCACGGGCCTGCCGAACCGGCGATGGCTCTCGGAGCAGGGCCCTTCGTTCCTTGAGTCCTCGGATCCCGAGAGGACCGCCATCCTCTACATCGACCTCGACAACTTCAAGACCGTGAACGACACGCACGGTCACGACGCCGGAAACGACGTCCTCGTCCAGTTCAGCGACCGCATGCGGGCCTCGCTCCGCACGAACGACGTCGCGGTGCGGCTCGGCGGCGACGAGTTCATCGCGCTCCTGAGCGACATCTCGGAACCCGACGCGCAGAAGGTCGGCCAGCGCCTCCTCGACACGATCCTCGAGCCCATGCCCTTCGGCGACCAGACGCTCCAGCTCTCCGCGACAATCGGCCTCGCCATGGCGAGGGAAATCGACGGCGAGGACGAGCTCGGGCCCCTCGACGCCCTCCTCCGGCACGCCGACGGAGCGATGCTGGCCGGGAAGCAGCAGGGCAAGCAGCGAGTCCAGCGACTCGACCGCCAGGAAAGCGACCCCTTCGCTCGGCTGGCACAGATCCGGCGCCGCCTCGCCGAGGCGATCGAGGAGAGCGCCTTCGGACTCTCGTACGAGCCGATCTTCGAACTCCGCACCGGCTCATGCTCGGATCTCCAGGCGCGGCTCACGTGGGACTCGCCCGAGCTGGGCCTGCTGAGATCGGACGAATTCATGCCTGTCGCGGACCGCAGCGGCGAGGGCCGGGCGATCGGTCGGGGCGCCGTCGAGCGCGTGTGCGCGCACGCGAGGAGGCTCCTCGACGCCGGCACGTCCGGCCGCATTGCCCTCAACGTCTCGCCTGCCTGGCTGTCTACCGGCGAACTCGCTGCCGACGTCTTCGCCGCCCTCACCCGCCACGATGTCCCCGGAAGCTGCCTCCAGCTCGACTTCAGCGGGCGCATCGGCCTCGTCGATCCCGAGCACGCCGCGTCCCAGCTCAGGGAGCTGCGCACCGCTGGCGTCGAGATCGCCCTCGACGCCTACGGCAGTGAGCTGGCCACGGTGGCGCTGCTCCGAAGCCTCCCGTTCAGCGTGCTCAACGCCGCGCCGTCCTTGACTGCCCGGATCGACGTCGACAGGACGGACAGCGTGATCTTCGGCGCCATGGTCAACATGGGCCATGCCCTCGGGATGACGGTATGCGCCCCGGGAGTCGAGCGCCCCGGCCAGCTCGAAGTGCTGCGCGAGCTCGGATGCGACAGGGCCCAAGGGCCCCTCATCACCGAATCGCTCCCGGTGCGCCTCGCTCCCATCGGCACCGACCAGGGACCGCTGACGGCGACGCGCGGCACGATGGTTTGCTTCACCGACGAGAGCACCCCTAACGTGTCATAACGGGCCCGCGCACGCGCTACGCACAGCGGTCCCGTCCGGCATACCGGACAGCATGGATCGGACAACTCAGCAAGCGAACGGAGGGAAGAGCGCCATGCCCCCGCTCGTCTGGCAGGACCGATCACGCGAGGTGCTGCGGGCGCTCGAATCCGCCCTCGACCCCATCGGCCCGGACCGTGAGCCGCCGGCCATGCTGCTCGTGAGCCTCGATTCCTTCAACTGGGTCACCTACAACCTCGGCCTGACTGAAGGGGACCGCATCGTTGCCGAGGTTCTGCGGACGCTCTCGGAAGCGGTCGGTCAGCACGGCCTCGCTGCCCAGCTCGACCGGGACGAGTTCGCCGTCCTCCTCCCGAACGCAACCGTCGCCCAGGCACGTCGGCTCGCCGGCGCGATCCAGCGCGGCGTCCGAAACATCGACAGCGGGGTCTCGGGGCCGATCCTCAGCGTCAGCATCGGGGTGCGAGGGGCCGAGGCCGGGCAGGCCGCGAACACCGTCATCCGCGAAGCCGGGGTGGCGCTCGACGCCGCGAAGGCCGAGGGCCGCGGCCTCGTCAAGGTCTTCGAACCGTTCATGCTGCACGCCCTGCAGATCCACCGGACGATCATCTCCGACCTCACCGACGCGATCCGTGGGGGCCGCATCGGCGTCGCCTATCAGCCCATCGTCGACCTGCACTCGGGCCGCATCGAAGGGGTCGAGGTCCTCGCGCGGTGGACCCACCCGGCCCTCGGGTCCGTCCGCCCAGACGAGTTCATCCCGCTTGCCGAGGATCTCGGAGTTGCGGGCGAACTCGACCGGCACGTCCTGGCGACGGCGCTGGGGCAGCTCAAGGCCTGGCAGGAGAGCCTCGACCTCCCGGACAGCTTCACCGTGAGCGTCAACATCACTCCCGCCGAGCTCCAGCACTTCGAGTTCATCGAGCAGGTCCGGCATGCGCTCGACGATGCGGGAGTCGAGCCACGCCATCTGACCCTCGAACTCACCGAGGCCTCGTTCGTAGCGGGCGACGACGTGGACGCCTATTCGCTCCACGGGCTCCGCAAGCTCGGGGTCGGCCTCGACATCGACGATTTCGGCACGGGCTACTCCTCCATCAGCTACCTCCGCCGCCTTCCGGTCACCCGGGCGAAGATCGACCGCTCGCTCCTCGGCAACCTCGTCGAGGACGTGGGGCAGCGGCGGTTCCTCAACGCCGTCGTCAACCTCGTCACTGCGTGCGGACTGTCGGCCGTGATCGAGGGAATCGAGACGGCGGAGCAGGCCGAGATCCTCAGACGGTTGGGGGCGACGCTGGGGCAGGGCTACTACTTCAGCCGTCCGCTTCCCGCCGACGCGATGACCGAGCTCCTCGTCTCCGGGCTGCCCTCCGCCGTCGTCCGCTGATCCGCGAACCCTTGCTTGCCGCCGCGGGCAGGAGGGTAATGGTGCTACCGGTACTGTCGAAAAACGCAAAGGTCGCATGATGACAGAGACACTCACGAAGCCCGACCTCGAAACCGTCGCCGAAGTAGCCGCGCAACTGCGGGTAGACTCCGTCCGCTCGAGCACGAGCGCGGGATCTGGCCACCCGACGTCGTCCATGTCCGCCGCGGACCTGCTGGCCGTGCTCGTGAGCCGGCACCTCCGCTACGACTGGGACAAGCCGGAGGACCCGCGGAACGACCATCTCGTCTTCTCGAAGGGCCATGCCTCGCCCCTCGTCTACTCGGTGTTCCGAGCCGTCGGCGTCGTCACGGAGGACGAGCTGCTCAGCGGCTACCGCCGATTCGGCGAGCGGCTCGAGGGCCATCCGACCCCCGTTCTTCCGTGGGTCGACGTCGCGACCGGCTCCCTGGGCCAGGGCCTGCCGGACGGCGTCGGCATCGGCCTCGCCGGCAAGTACCTCGACAAGCTCCCGTACCGCGTGTGGGTGCTGTGCGGGGACAGCGAGTTCGCGGAGGGCTCGATCTGGGAAGCGCTCGACAAGGCCTCGCACTACAAGCTCTCGAACCTCGTCGCGATCGTCGACGTGAACCGGCTGGGACAGCGCGGCGAAACCGACCTCGGCTGGGACACCGCCGCCTACGCTCGCCGCGCCGAGGCATTCGGGGCGCGCGTCCTCGTCATCGACGGGCACGACCTCGCGGCGATCGACGAGGCGCTCACGACGGCGGAGGACACCTCGGGCGAACAGCCCACCGTGATCATCGCGAAGACCGTCAAGGGCAAGGGCTTCTCGGAGGTCGAGGACAGCCCCGACTGGCACGGCAAGCCCTTCCCCGAGGACATGGCCGAGCGCGCCATCAAGGAGCTCGGCGGCACGCGCGACGTGCGGGTGCGGGGGCCTGTGCCGCAGGGGGACGGCGCCGACGGCGGCGTGGCGTCCGTGCGCGGGCAGGCCCGGAAGGCCGAACTGCCCGAGTACGAGGTCGGCGAGAAGGTGGCCACGCGCAAGGCCTACGGGCAGGCGCTCGCTGCGCTGGGAGCCGCGGACCCCGCCGTCGTCGCCCTCGACGCCGAGGTGAGCAACTCGACCTACGCCAACCAGTTCGCCCACGAGATCCCCGACCGCTACTTCGAGATGTACATCGCCGAGCAGCAGCTCATTGCCGCGGCGACCGGCATCAACGTGCGCGGGTACACGCCGTTCGCCTCGACCTTCGCCGCGTTCCTCACCCGTGCCCACGATTTCATCCGCATGGGGGCCGTCTCGCGGGCGGACCTGCGGCTCGTGGGCTCGCACGCTGGGATCGAGATCGGCGCAGACGGCCCCTCGCAGATGGCCCTCGAGGATCTCGCCATGATGCGCTCCGTCCACGGCTCCACCGTGCTGTACCCGAGCGATGCGACCAGCACGGCCGCGCTCGTGGAGCGCATGGCCGAGACGAGCGGTATCAGCTATCTCCGGACGACGCGCGGGGCCTACCCCGTGCTGTACGGCGCTGGCGAGGACTTCGCCGTCGGCGGCTCGAAGACGCTCAAGGACGGCGACGACGTGACCCTCGTCGGCGCTGGAGTCACCCTCCACGCTTGCCTCAAGGCGGCGGAAGACCTCGAGAAGGTCGGGATCCATGCCCGCGTGATCGACTGCTACTCCGTCAAGCCGATCGACGAGGCCACCTTGCGAGCAGCCTCCGACGCGACCGGTGGGCGCTTCGTCGTCGTCGAGGACCACCATCCTGAGGGCGGGCTGGGCTCGGCCGTCATCGAGGCCTTGGTCTCGGGCGGCCGCACGAGCCTCGAGGTCGAGCACCTCGCCGTCCGCGGCATGCCCGGTTCCGGCACGGGCGAGGAGCTCATGGCCTGGGCCCGGATCGATGCGGATGCGATCGTCGAGGCGGCGCGGAGGGTCTCTCAGGCGAAGTAGTGTCCCCGCCCGAGGTCCTCGATGAGGCCGGGCTCGGTGGGACGCCAGGGGACCAGCTTGCGGGTCAGAGCACTCGATGCGGGCTGGTCCCCAGCAAGCACCCTGCCCAGGAAGCCGAACTGTTCGGCCGGGACCGCGGCCGTCGGAACGCCGAGGTTGCTTCCGATGACCTCGGCGATCTCGCCGGTGCGCACGGCCTCGTCGCCGACGGCGTGCAGCACCGAGCCGGCCTCGGCCAACTCGACCGCGAGCCGGAACAGACGCGCAGCATCCAGCACATGCACGGCCGGCCAGCGGCTCGACCCATCCCCCACATAGCCCGAGACACCCCGTTCCCGGGCGATCGCAATCAGACGAGCGATGAAGCCGTGGCGGTCCCCTTCGCCGTGCACGCTTCTTGGCAGACGCACGACGACGGAGCGCACGCCTCGCTCGACCATGTCCAGGAGTGCTTTGGCGTTGGCTTCCCGGCCGGCTGCCGGCGAGTCTGAAGCGTTGCGGTCGCGCTCGGTGGCGATGTGCCCCGGCACGACCGGCGTTCCCGAGGCGATGACCAGGGGCTTCCCGGAGCCCTCGAGCGCTGCTCCCAGCGCGCGGATGGCCTCGGCGTCGGCCTTGACGGCGGCATGCATGTCGGTGAAGTCGTGGATGAAGGCGAGATGGACGACGGCATCGCTTGCCTCGGCGCCCGCGCGGAGCACATCGAGGCTGCCGAGCTCTCCGCGAAGCACCGCCGCGCCCCGCTGGGCCACGGTCGCCGCGGAGCCGTCCGATCGCGCGAGCCCGAGGACTTGATGCCCTGACGCGACGAGCTCCGGAATGAGTGCCGAGGCAATCCATCCGGACGCACCCGTGACGAAGACCTTCATGATGGACCTCCCAGGGACGTCAGCTTCTGCCGGGACCGCGGCAATCCTGCGCTAGGCCGCTTGCTCGAGGTGCGCCTTGGCCTTCGCCAACGCCCCGACCTCGGCGTCCATGGTCTTCTGCACCGGGCCGGACATCACGAGCGACTTGATCCCGCCAAGCTCTGCGGAGAGGCTGAAGGTGACGCGCGTACCGCCCTCGGCCGCGTCGAAGAGATACTCCCCCTGCGGCCGGACGGGACCCGACGTCGCCTCGAAGGCCACCCGCTTCTCCGGCTCGAAGGCCGTCACCCGCAGGTTCGCCGAGATGCTGCGTCCCCCGGGCCCTGCCACGGACTGTTCGTATTCGGCTCCGAAGCCGAGATCCCCGATCCGCCGGATCGACTTCACCCCTGACCGCCACGTGGGATCGTTCTCTGCGTCCGCGAAGAACGCGAAGACTTCACTGAGCGGGAGGGCGATCACGACACTGCCCGAGGCAGCAACACGCTTCGTCATGGCGCACATCCTGCCACGCTCAAGCGTCTGAGTCGCCATCCCTCTGTCATGAGAGCGGTGCTCGAACCTCGCGGAGATGCTCGAGAAGGGCGCGCTCCGGGTCCGCGGCATGCTCTTCGACGAGTTCGCGAAGCCGCGTCTTCGTCTCGGGTGCCAACTCGGAGCCCTCGAGAAGGTGCTGAAGAATCCACAGCGACCGGTAGTGCAGCTCTGACGCCGCGGAGATTCCGCCGTCGGGAAAGGCCTCCTGCGGCTTCTGCGCCGTTGCAGCGCCACTCATATCCAACATGAGGGGAATGCTAAAAGCAGACAGACAGGTCTGTCCAGTCACGTGAAGGCGGTCAGGCCATGGGCGCCGAAACTGCGTGGTCGGCCGACTCGACCCGTGCCGCTTCCGCCTCCATCCTGAGGGCCTCGGCGACCTCTTCGATCGAAGGCTCGCGGCTCAGCATCTGCACGAGCGCGTCCCTCAGACCCTGCGCCTGAACCTGGATCTCACCCAGGCTCCGAGTCGGCCCCGTCGACCACGCCCGGTCACGATAGCGCTCGACGGCGAGCTGCGCCGCTGCTGCTGCGTGGACGACAGCCTCGGGCGAAGCATCCCCGGGACCGCCCACCTCGAGGCCTTCGTCGCAAGACGCGCTCTCCTCCATGCTGGACTCCTCTCGGCAAGGTCCGGAAGCCTCGCACGGTCGCAACGGTAGGGGTAGACAGACCGTTCTGTCCAGATCCGTTTCAGCCCTGTTTCCGTGGGGAGGTTAACGGCGCACAGAAGCCCGAAGGCAAAGGAAAAGGGCAGCATCGCTCCGTGGAGGGAGCCGCCGGCGCCTGTCAGGTCACCGGCTCAAGGGCCTCGACCCAGCCGGAGCCCCGAGTCCAGCGCGACGCTGGCGCCGTGGCGGGGCCCACGAGCATTGCCTCGTCGCCATCGGGGCCCTTGAAGCGGTCTTGCCGCATAATGCACTCCGCAAGCGTCCTGGCCGAGGATAGGTCCCTCGCCATGAAGCTGATCTCCGGAGCCGGGGACTTTCCGGCGGCGGAACCTGCCGAGCGGAGAACGGTCAAACGAAACTCTGGCACGTCGGCGTACCTCCTTCTCCCAAGCTTTACCCAGCGTCCTCTCGGCGAATCACGCGCCCGCGAGTGAGTGGAGTCACGTGGCAAGTACATTGCAGAGTGTGTAAACTTGCACAGTCTGCAAGTTTGAGTCGCGTTCGCGGCGCCTCGATTCGTCCCCTTTGAGAGATTCGGATTGCCTTCCATGTCCAACGCAGCAGCCAGCCCCGGGTCCCGTACCGGTAGCGCCGCTCACCCCAATCCGGTGATGACCCATCGTCAGATCCTCCTCGTCATCTACGGCCTCATGGCCGGGATGTTCCTCTCCTCGCTGGACCAGACCATCGTCGGTACCGCGATCCGCACCATCGGAGACGATCTGCACGGCCTCGACCAGCAGGCGTGGGTGACGACCGCCTACCTCATCACCTCCACGATCGCGACGCCGATCTACGGCAAGCTCTCCGACCTGTTCGGGCGGCGGCCGCTCTACATCTTCGGCCTCGCGGTCTTCATCCTCGGCTCGATGATGTCGTCCTTCTCGACGTCGATGCTCATGCTCGCGGGCTTCCGCGCCTTCCAGGGCATCGGCGCGGGCGCCCTCATGTCCCTTCCGCTCGCCATCATGGGCGATATCCTCGCCCCGCGTGAACGCGCGAAGTACCAGGGCTACTTCCTCGCCGTCTTCGCCGTCTCCTCGGTGGTCGGCCCGCTCGTCGGCGGCGTGTTCTCCGGGGCGAGCCAGATCCTCTTCATCTCGGGATGGCGATGGGTCTTCCTCGTGAACGTTCCGATCGGCCTCATCGCCCTCGGCATGGTGCTCGCGTTCCTGCACCTGCCGAAGTTCCATGACCGCTCCACCGCACGCATCGACTGGTGGGGCGCGACCGCCGTCATCGCCACGCTCGTCCCGCTGCTCCTCGTCGCGGAACAGGGTCGCGACTGGGGCTGGACTTCCGCCGCCTCGATCACGTGCTACGTCATCGGCGTGATCGGGCTCGTCTCGTTCATCTTCGTCGAGCGTGCCATGGGGACCAACGCGATCATCCCGCTCCGCCTGTTCCACTCGGGCACGTTCTCGATGGCCACGGTCCTCGGCTTCCTCGTCGGCTTCGCGATGTTCGGCGCCATGCTGACGCTGCCGCTCTACCTGCAGCTCGTGACGGGGCTGACGCCCACGGAATCCGGCTTCGCCACGCTCCCCATGGTCGGCGGCCTCATGATCGCGTCGATCATCTCCGGCCAGATCGTGGCACGTACGGGAAGGTACCGCATCTTCCCGATCACGGGCACGCTCTTCACCGCGTGCGGCTACATGGTCCTGACGTTCATGTCGATCGACAAGCCGCTGTGGTTCCTCATGATTGCGATGTTCCTCATCGGTCTGGGGCTCGGCCAGCTCATGCAGTCGCTCACGCTCGCGTCCCAGAACTCCGTGCCGCCGCAGGACATGGGCGTGGCCACGAGCTCGGCGACCTTCTTCCGCCAGATCGGCGGCACCCTCGGCACCGCCGTCCTGCTCTCGGTCCTGTTCGCACTCATGCCGAACAACATCACGACCGCGATGTCGAACAAGGCTGACCTGACGAGCGCCCTCGACGCGGCCCTCACGCCGTCCGTCGCGAGCGACCCCGCCAACGCGGGTGTCATGCAGCAGATCTGGAACCCGATCGTCACGCCGATCAAGTCGCAGATGCAGGCCGGGCTCGACCAGGGCACCACGGCGGCCAAGCAGGCGGCAGACCAGGCAGTCACGCAGAAGGTGACCGCGGCCGTGCAGCAGCAGGTTTCAGCAGGCCTCGTCCCGGCTGCCGCGGCGCCGTCGATCATCGCCCAGCAAGTCGACGCCGCCAAGCCTGCCGCGGAGCAGCAGGCGCTCTCAGTAGCCGCGCAGAAGGCGGGAGTGTCCGTCGTCGGCGGTCGCCTCGCGGTCGACTTCTCGAACCAGACGCAGCGCACCGCCGTCGTCGACAAGGTGGTGCCGACCATGATCAGCCAGCTCGAGAGCGTCAAGCAGTCCCAGTCCTCCTCCTCGTCGACGACGTCGGACACGTCGTTCCTCAAGGGAGCGGACGCTCGCCTGACCCGGCCGTTCATGGTGGGCTTCAACGCCTCGGCCGTGAGCATCTACTGGGTGGGCCTCGGGGTCATCCTGCTCGCGTTCGTGCTCAGCTGGTTCTTCAAGGTCCCGCCGCTGCGCCAGCGCTCGGCGCTGCAGGAGCAGGCTGACAAGCAGCAGTCCGCCGAGGACCTCGAGGTGTATGTCGCCGCGGCCGCGGCCGAGACGGGCGCGCAGGCCGCTCCCGCCACCGGAACGATCCGCGTCCACCGCTCATAGCCTCTGGCCGGGGCCCCGCGCTGCCGCTCGGGGTCCCGGCACCCGTTCGCACTCCCAGGAACCACCGTGACAACGAACCCGTCCCTCGACGACAAGCAGTGCTCACTCCGAGAGCGCAAGAAGCAGAAGACGTGGCGCGCCATCCACGACGCCGCGTTCGACCTCGTGACCGAACGCGGACTCGCGCACGTCACCGTCGCCGACATCTGCGCGAGCGCGACGATCTCCGAGCGGACGTTCTTCAACTACTTCCCCTCGAAGGCCGCCGCGGCGCTCGGCCTGCCAGCGACCGCTATCGCAGAGGAGGACGAGCGGCGCTTCCTCGAGGGTGCCGGGCCGTTGGTCGACGACCTGTGCGAGCTCATCGCGAGCGTCTCGAGCGGGCACGACAACCTGCCGCGCGTGCGGGAGCTCATCCGGCTCGAGCCCGATCTGCTGGCGGCCCTCCATCAGTGGACGTCAGGCCTCCGCAAGCACGTCATCCAACTCGCCGAACAGCGCACCTCTGAGCCCATACGAGCACACCTCGCGGTGGCGCTCGTGTTCGCGGCGCTGTTCCTCCACGCCGACAGCGGCTACACCAACAAGCCCGGCAAAGCAAGGGCGAGCGCGGCCGACCTCCGGGCTACCGTGTCCCGGCTCGGCGAACTCGCCGCGGAGTAGCTGTCCGCTGCTGCGTCGACTGGGTCGAGGCCAGATCCTGGTTGATCCCCTCCGGATCCTTCCACGCCGTGAAATGCCGCGGGGCCGGAGAGGCCTTCTTCTCGTGATGCTCCTCGATGAGGAGCCGCGCCATGGTGAGGGCGCGCGCTGCCGCCTCTGTGTCCCCTTCAGAATCGGCGACCATTGCGCCCTTGATGAGGATGTGGCACGACCAGGCGAAGCCCTCCGGGTCGGAGAGGCCAGCTGCCGCCGCCAGCTCCGCTAGCTGCTGACGCGTGCGCGTGAGGTATTCGATGCTCGCCCGGCCCAGCGGGTGGTCCGGTCCCATCTCGATCATGACGTGCAGGAACGCGCTCGCCTCGGCCGTCCCATGCTCGAACCAGTCGTGGAGGACGCCGAAGACGGCCAGCACGGCCTCGTCAGCGCTCTCGATCCCCTCGGTCGCGGCTTCGATCGCGGCACTCCGCGCTGTGAACCATCGGTCCAGGTACGCGAGGACCAGAGCATCCTTCGACGGGAAATGGCGGTAGAACGTCGCCTTCGCCACTCCTGAACGGGAGATGATCTCGTCCACTCCCACGTCGCGGATCCCCCGACGAGCGAAGAGCTCGTACGACGTATCCAGAATCTTGTCGCGCGCACCGGGCCGGAGACTCACGGTCGCGCGAGTCTCAACTCGGGCTTCCATGAAGACGATGTTAACGCCACAAGACAGCCCTTTCTGTCTCTCACCAATCCTCCGTTACCAATTTGTAACTAGCAAGGATGGACAGACAGGTCTGTCTACTTGTAATAATCGAGACAAGACAGACTTGTCTGTCTCACGGAGGGGTAGGCGAGGAAGGGCAAGGGCGATGACTGATCTCTACGATCTAGCAGCAGACGAACCCGACGAGCTGCGGTCCGCTTCGGGCGAGCACAGCGAGGAGGACTTGGCCCTCAAGTACCTAGGTGTGGCCGACGCGCTGGCGAATCGGCACCGGTACCCGGGGCACGACCCGGAGGACCTGCGCCAGGTGGCGCGGCTGGGCCTCATGGTCGCCATCCGGCGCTACCGCGAGGGCGCGGGGCAGGGGTTTGTCCCCTATGCGGTTCCCACCATCACCGGAACGATCAAGCGCTACATCCGCGACCACTCGTGGGCAGTGCGGCCCCCGCGTTCGGTCCAGGAACTCCGCCTCGACGTGAACGCGGCCAGGCGCCGGCTGGCCCAGGAGCTCGGGCGCGAGCCGAGCGCCGCCGAGCTTGCCGCGGAGGCCGGCGTGCCCGAGGAGAAGATCGCCGAAGCCCAGCTCGCCGACGCCGCCATGGTAGGGCTCTCGATTGAGCCGCCGAACACCGAGGATTCGCGGCCCGACCCCGCCGTCCGGGCACTCTCCGTCATCGAGCCCGGCTTCGAAGAGGTCGAATCCCACGAGCTCCTCGCCGCCGCCCTCGAGGGAGTCACCGAAGAGGAGCGCCGTCTGCTTCACCTGCGCTTCGTCGAGGAGATGAGCCAGAGCGAGATCGCCGAGATCCTTGGCGTGAGCCAAATGCAGGTCTCGCGCCTCCTCAAGCGGCTCCTCGACCGCATGCGCCGGAAGGTCGCCGCCTGAGCGATCCTTCTAGGGTCTTTCGGCCCTACGGGCCGAGGGCACTTCTTCGGCATCCTGCTCGGTACACCCACTTCACGATTCGGCGACTTCGTTGAGCCGTGACTGTGCCGAGAGGAGCGCTGTGGATTCTGATTTCTACCTCCGGGTTGCAGACCTGGAGACGCTGAAGCGACAAGAGGGACTCATCCCCTCTCTCATCGAGGTCGGCTTGAGCGAACAGCAGGCGCGAGCCCAGATCGCCCGGCTCTCGGCCGGAGACGTCTGGTGCGGCTGAGCTCTGGCTGACGGCGCCCGCTGGGCCATGGTGGCCCCGCGGAATGGGTCGGTTCCTCATGATGAACGGGTCGGCCACTGGACGCCCTGCCGCGGAGACATGGGCGACATGTGCTCGCGGTAGTTTGCGAGGTCCCCTGGTGCTCCGCGGGCATGGAAGATCGAAAGGCGCATGGCTGTCCTCTCGTGCCTGGTGTTGTCAGTAGTTCCTGCGCGCCTGCTCGGAGACCGGCCCGGCGACGAGGGCCTCCCGGGACGACGCGTGGACGTGGTTCCTCATGGCGGATTCAGAGCCGAACGGGTCTTTGTCCTCGATCATCTCGAGGACAGCGCGATGCTCACGGGTCGAGGCGGCGATCCTGCCGGGGTGCTCGACGGTGCGGATCACGAGCCGCTGGTAGGCCAGCTGGTTCATGAGCCGCTCGTAGTGCTCGACGAGCTTGCGGTTGTCCGAGCCCCGCACGATGGTCCAGTGGAACTCGTGCACGAGGCGGGCATATGCTTCCGTGTCCCCGGAGAGAACCGCGTCCTCGGAGTGCCCGAGATTGCGCCGCAGCGCGTCGAGCTCGGCCACCTCGCCCCGCCGCGCGAGGAGCGACGCCGCGAGGCCCTCGAGGGACTCCTTGAGCTGGAAGAGCTCGATGATCTCCCGGCGCGTGGGCTCCCGAACGAAGGTCCCGACTTTGGGGCGGATCTCGACGAGTCCTTCATGCTGCAGCTGCTTGAGCGCCTCGCGGACGGGGGTGCGGCTCACGTCGAACTCCTGCGCGAGGTAGGCCTCGGGCAGCAGTGCGCCTGGAGGAAAATCGCCTCCGAGGACGAGGCGCCTGATCCGACCGAGCAGACCATCCCTGTCACTGGCATCCGGCTCGCTCTTGTCGCCGTTCGCGGCCACCGTGGCTTGCATGCAAGCAAGCGTAAGTTGCATACATGAAGAGCGTCAAGAGCGGACTGCAGATCTGATCACCTCTCTAATGGCAGCAGATTTTCGGCAAATCAGGGAAAGGTAGTGACCGGCTCTGTGACCTGCCCTACCTCTATTGGTATGCAACAGAGGCACGAAGCGCTCCTCACCTACTTCGCGACCTACCGGTTCCGCCGCCTCTCCGGACGCGAGCTGCTCGACCGCGGTCCGGCGGGCCAGACCCTGTAGGAATCCTTGGCGGGGTGAAGTCCTCGGCCCTTCGCACGGCAGCGCGGCAGGGGTACGGTTAGCCACACCAGCGGCCGGGAGGACAGCAATGTCGCGCTTCCTTATCACTTACCACGGGATGCCGTATCCACAGCCGGACGTCATCTCCGCTTCGCGAGGCGCGCTTCGAAAGTGGGCGGAAGAGTCCCTCGGAGAGGCACTCGTCGATTTCGGGGCACCGGTCCTCCTCGGCGGGCAGATCTCGTCAAGCCAGCCAGTGGATGCGGTGGAGATCGATGGGTACACCATCATCGAGGCCCGCTCCCTCGCCGAGGCCCGGGCCCTGCTCTCCGACCACCCGTACATTGCCCTCGGGGGAACCATTCAGATCAACGAGTGCCTCGAACTGTGACGCGCGGTGACCCGCGGCGACCTGCCCCCACCCACCCCTCCCCTTCCGTTTCGGGTACAGATATCTCACCCTCTGAACGTCTCGGGTGCGCCAAATTCCACCAATTGCCGTCTCGGGTACAGATAAGCTCCCATGGTCTTGAGTATCTGTACCCGAGACGACACAAAGACGTGAGTATCTGTACCCGAGACAAAGGAAAGGGGCAGGGTAGGGCAGGGCTCCCCACCGGCTGGGCAGCTGGAGAAGTCCGTTCGCGTCTTTACTGCTTGATGTCGATCAAGCTCTGCAGCACCTGGTCGCTCGTCGTAATGATGCGCGCATTCGCCTGGAAGCCGCGCTGCGCGACGATGAGGTTCGTGAATTCCTGCGAAAGGTCCACATTCGACATTTCCAGGGCCCCGCCGGCCAACGTCCCGAAGCCCGGATCCCCGGCCTGCCCGATTTGCGGGCTGCCCGAATTCGCGGTCGTCGCGTAGGACGAATCGCCCGACTTCTCGAGGCCCGCCGGGTTCGTGAACTTCGCGAGCGCCACCCGCCCGACCACCTGCTTGAGCCCATTGCTGAAGGCTCCGACAAGCGAACCGTCGTTCCCGAGCGAGAAGGATTCGAGGGTGCCTGCGGCAGAGCCGTTCTGTCCGCTCGCTGCGACCGTCGTCATCCCGGCGTACCCGGTGACCGTGCTCAGATCGACCGTGATCCCGCCGACCGTCATCGAGCCGCCTGAGGTGAGCTTGCCATTCGTGAAGGCCAGCGAGCCAGTCCCCGTCGTCCCGTTGGCATCCGCGCCGGAGACGTCCCAGCCCGTCGAGGACCGCGTGAACGTCAGGGCGAGATTGCGCGCCACCCCGTTGCCGTCGAAGACCTGGAGGTCGCGTTCGAGCGACGTTCCACTCGCGGCGTCGGACGGGAGATTCCCGTCCACGGTGGCCTGGCTCGTCGCGACGGCGGGGATCGTCGTCGTCGGCGAAAGGGTGATATTCCCGAGGGGCGAGCCGGTGTTGATCGCTCCCGCGGAGTTCGCCGTCCAGCCTTGGAGGAGCGCGCCGTCGGGCGTGACGAGCCGCCCCGACGCATCGAAGTCGAAGGAGCCCGCCCTGGTGTAGAGCTGTTGGCCGCCGCTGCTCGTGATGAAGAAACCGTCGCCCGAGATCATCATGTCGGTCGCCTTGCCGGTGGACTCGGCGGAGCCTTGGTTGAAGTTGGTCGTGATCGCGGCGATCTTGACGCCGAGTCCCACCTGAGCGGGGTTCGTCCCGCCTGTCTGGCCCTGTGGCCCAGACGCGCCTTGGGTCAGCTGCGAGAGCGTGTCCTCGAACTCGGTGGAGGAGCCCTTGAAGCCGACCGTGTTCACGTTCGCGATGTTGTTGCCCGTGACGTCGAGCATGGTCTGGTGGGCGCGGAGGCCGGAGATGCCGGAGTAGAGGGAGCGGAGCATGGTGGCTTCCCTTTCTTTTTCTTGGTTTTCGAACCGGCTAGGCGCCGGTGACGCCGGTGATCGAGCCGAGCGGGATGGACGCGCCGCCGACGGTGACGGTGGGGGTCGCGCCGTTGTAGGAGACGGAGCTTGCGGTACCGCTGCCGGACGTGCCGTCCGCGGCGAGATAGCTCACCGCTTTGCCGATGAGTTCGGCGGCGGCGGCGCGCTGCTGGACGCTGAGCCCCTGGCTGCTGTCCGTCGCGAGCTGCGTGAGCTGCTCGACCATGGAAAGCTGGCTCGTCTGCTGGATCATCGCGTTCGTGTCCATGGGCGAGCTCGGGTCCTGGTTCTTGAGCTGCGTGACGAGGAGGTCCATGAAGACGCTCGAATCGAGCGTCTTCAGCGGCGTGCTGGTGGGCGTCGACGAGGTCAGGCTGGTACCGCCGACGGCGCTGCTCGCGGCCGCGGTGCCAACCGGGCTGCTGACGGGGCTGATGCTCATGGGCTGCTTTCTCTAGGCGAGGATGTCCAGACGGGTATCGGTGCCGGGGAGGGCGGGCGAAGGCCGGGCAGATGGCCGGAGGGAGTCGAGGCCGACGCCGGTGACCTTCGCGCGCCCCGGGGGCGCGCCGCTCCCTCGGCCGGGGCTGTCGCGGCCGCCGGCCCCCCCGCCGTCCTGCGGGGCGCTGCGAGCCGAGAGGTCGAGGCTCGCCCCGAGCCCCGCCGCGGCGAGGTCCCTCCGGAGCTCGGGAAGGGCCGCCTGCACTGCGGCTCGGCCCACGTCGGTGGGGGCGAAGAGCTGGACCTTGACGCCGTCGGCCGCAATGTGTGCCTGCACGGTGACCGGGCCTAGGTCTTCCGGAGCGACCTTGACCGTCATGACGTGCTCCCCCGGGCCCGCGGCCGCGAGCGTGAACACTGGTTTGGCGAGCTGCGCCGAGAACCCCGGCGGGGACGCGGTGCCCGGGGCGTCCGGGGCTGCGGCCGCCGCTTCCGCGGCCAAGGGAAAGGCGGACGACGACGGGAGGACCGCGAGCGCCGAATCGTTCGCTGTCCCGGCGGCCGCCTCCCGTACGCGGGGCTCAGCCGAGGCCGGAGACCTCGCGGCATTCGCACCGTTCGGGATGGCGGGGAGCCCTGCTTGGAGCCCAGCTCCGCCGGCGTTCGAAGGCGGCGGCGCTGCCGGCGAGGACGGCGAGCTCGGGTTGAGGGGTCCGGGCGTCGTCGTCCCGAAATCCGGCGCGAGGCGACCAGTGGACGGACTAGACGGATCCCCTCCCGTCGGGGGTAGACCGGAGACCGGGCCGGCCGCCGCGCTCTCGACCGTGGCCGGCGTCGCGAGGTGGTCACCAGAGCCAACGTCACTCGAAGCTCGCGCGGCAACGGTCGGAAGGTATCCCATGAACTGCGGAACGGCCGTAGCGATCTGGCCAACGAGCGAGGGGTCGAGCTGCGGTGCGGATTCGGTCTTCGCGCCGCCCGACTCCTTCGCCTCGGTCTCCGCCTTCGCCTCGGTCTCCGCCTTCGCCTCGGTCTCCGCCGTAACGTCGCCCGACGCCTTCGCATCGGCCACTGGACCCGACGGGGCGCCGGCCCGTGGACCGCCCTGTGCGCCCGCCGCTCCGAGAGCTGTGCCGGCGACAGATCCGTCGGCTCGCGGCGAGGCCGCTGCGAGCGCGGCCGCGAACAGCCCGGGAGCTTCTGACTTCGACGCCGAAGCGTCGCCACCGGTCCCGAGGGCGTTCCCGGCCGCAGGCTTCCCTGGGACGAGCGGCGTGGGCGGGGCGCCGCTGAGCGTGGTGAGGAGGGCTTGCATCAGGCTCCCGTCGGTGAGAGGGCGGAGACGATCTGACGGGCCTCGGCCTCCCACTTGGCGTAGGCGTCGGGGTAGGCGGATCCTTGGACTGCCTGATCGGCTACGGTGACGGGCATGCTCTGCCAGCCGGGGAGGGCCGTGAGCCTGTCAAGGAACATATCCGTTGACGTCGAGGGGTCCATCGCGTCGGACACCGTGCCCCACGAGAACGCGTTCCCGTTGACCTGCTGCTGGAAGAGGCCCACCGAGTAGCCGTCCGTTCCCACGGCCGACTGATCGGGCGCGAGGGCTTCCGAACCGGCCACCTTCGGGTTCCAGTACATCCGGAGGGACGACTCCTGCAGCGCGGTCGAGATCGCGTCCACGGCGGCTTGGGTGGGGAGGCCGCGCTCGGCGACCCGGTTCAGAATCGCCTGCGCGTACTGCTGCTGGGAGGCATCGAGCCCCGCCACGCCGGTCCCGCCGGACGAGCCGGGGGCCGGAACAGGCGTGCCCGTGGGCCCCGCCCCTGAAACCGGTGCGGCGTCGGGCACGATCCGCCGGATCGCGGTGAGGTTCCCGTACTTCTCCCACGCGTCGCGGACTTGGATCGTCTGCCCGGGCACGGGCGCGTCGATCGCCTTGCCGTTCCCGAGATAGATGGCCACATGCTCGCCGCCGAAGCTGATCAGCAGATCACCGGGCTGGGCGTCCGCGAGCGAGGCAACGGGCGTGCCGGCCTGCATCTGGTCGTGCACGACGCGCGGGAGCGAGATTCCGAGGTCCTGGTACACGCGCTGCACGAAGCCCGAGCAGTCGAGCCCCTTCGACGGGTCGGTGCCACCCCAGAGATACGGGACGCCCACGTATTTCTGGGCGTCCGCGGCGATCTGGCCGCCCGTGGCGCCGGCCCCGGCCGTGAGCTCGGGCGCGGCCCCGCCGGACGTGACGGACGGGGAATCGAGCGCTCCCGCGAGCGCCTGCCCGAAGGACGCGAGGCTCGCGGTGGAGGAGGTGGGGGCGCCCCCGGCGGCCGCGGAAGCGGCCGCGGCCCCGGCCGACGACGGCGAGCTCGCGGCGTCGAGCGCGGGGTAGGCGAGGTGGGTGAGGGCCGACTGGATCTCCTGGACGCGGCCCATCGCGGCGTCCACGCTCGCGGGGCCTGCTCCGACACTGCTCAGGCCCACCGGACTGATGCTCACGGCGTCGACGCTCCTCGGGCCGCGGCCTCCGCGCCTCGCCGAAGGTGCCCCGACGAACCAAGGTCGTCGAGGACGCCCTGCTCGGCGGCAAGCTCGGCGGCCTCGAGAAGCTCATGGTGCCGCGCCTCGAGCTTCTCGAGCCCGACGGTCCGCCCGCGCGCGGACGCAAGGTCGCGCTGCGCCCGTCCGCGCTCGGCCTCGGCGGCAGCGGAGAGCGCATCGAGCTCGGTGAGGAGGCTCGCAGCGGCGGCCCGCGCTGCTGCGACAGCAAGGAGCGCGGACGAGCTGTCGACGTCGGACGGGATCTCCTCCGCCTCCGCCCGGGCCGACGCCTGCCGCGCGCCCACGGCCCGCAGCTGCGCGTTGACGGCCCCGAAGCGGGCGGCGGCCTGGTCCTGCTCGAGACGCCGCAGCCGCAGGAGCCCGGCGAGCGGGAACTGGCGGTTCATCACGCACCTCCGAGGGTTGTGGTGAGCCGGGCGAGGAGTGCCCACGCCTCTGGGCTTGGTGTCTGGTCGTCGAGATCCTGCCGGAGGAACCCGTCGATCTCCTTCTCGTGGGCCAGTGCTGCGTCGACGAGCGGGTTGCTTCCCCGCTGGTAGGCACCGACGTCGACGAGGTCCTGCGCCGCCTTGCGTGCGGCAAGGACTCGGCGAAGCCCTGCCGCGAGCGCCGTGCGTTCGGCGGGGTTCACCTTGGACGCGACGCGGGAGACCGAGGCGAGGACGTCGATCGGCGGGTAATGGCCGCTCACGGCGAGGCGGCGATCGAGGACGACGTGGCCGTCGAGGATCGACCGCGCCGCGTCGGCAACCGGTTCATTGTGGTCGTCGCCGTCGACGAGCACGGTATAGATCCCGGTCACGGAACCGGTCTCCGCCGTCCCTGCGCGTTCGAGGAGCCGAGCGAGGAGGGCGAAGGTCGACGGCGGGTAGCCGCGAGTGGCGGGCGGCTCACCGGCGGAGAGACCGATTTCCCGCTGGGCCATCGCGACACGGGTCAAGGAGTCCATCATGAGCACCGCGTGGGCGCCACGGTCCCGGAACGACTCAGCGATCCGCATGGCAGTGAACGCG
This sequence comes from Sinomonas sp., assembly GCF_036848755.1. Taxonomy (NCBI): domain Bacteria; kingdom Bacillati; phylum Actinomycetota; class Actinomycetes; order Micrococcales; family Micrococcaceae; genus Sinomonas; species Sinomonas sp. The sequence goes on from NZ_DAIUJO010000008.1 coordinate 23,188, forward strand.
GCGCGGAGCCGCACGAGCGCGGGCTCGTCCGAGGTCGCGACCACGACGACCGAGCGGGCGAGGCCCTCGGGGCCGAGATCATCGTCGAGGAACTCGCGGACTTCGCGGCCCCGCTCCCCCACGAGCGCGATGATGGACACCTCGGCCTCGGTGCCGCGCGCGATCATCGACAGGAGCGACGACTTCCCGACGCCCGACCCGGCGAAGAGGCCCAGACGCTGCCCCCGCCCGATGGTCGTGAGCGTGTCGAGGGCCCGGACGCCGGTCTGGAGCGGCGTGTCGATGCGGGCTCGGTGCATGGCCGACGGCGTGGCGTGCTCGAGCGCGACGCGGTCACCGCCGAGCGGGCCACGCCCGTCGATGGGCCGTCCGAGGCCGTCGAGGACGCGACCGAAGAGCTGCGGTCCCACGGGGACCGTGCTGCCGCCGCGGCGAGCGCGGACGGCATCGCCGGGGCGGACCCCGGCGAGGCGTTCCAGCGGCATGCAGCGCAGGGTTCCCCTCGTGGTGGCGACGACCTCGGCCTCGCCCGTGCCGCCGTCGTGGGTTGTCACCGCCACCGTGTCTCCCACGGCACACGCGAGCCCGGCCACCTCGAGCCCCAGCCCGAGTACCGACGTCACCCTGCCGACGCGTTCTGGGGCCGCCGCGGCGAGCGCCGCTCCGAGGCCCCTCATGACCGCTCCCCTGCGAGCGCAGCCGTGGCGCGGGCCAGCGCGGTGGAGATGCGGGCGTCCAGCTCGCCGTCCGGATAGTCGGCGACGGCGTCCCCCGGCGCGAGGGTTGGGTCGGCGGCAAGCACGACGCCGGCCGTGCTGGCCCCCTCGAGGAGCGCAAGGTCGGCGGGGTGGAGGCGGACGGCGATGACGGCCGCGGCGTCCACCCCCGAGAGCGCCCGGGCCAAGGCCGCCTTGGCGCCGGTCTCGGCGTCCGCGAGTTCGTGTCCGACGACGGCCTCCGCGATCGCGACGGCTGCAGACGCGAGCTCCGCCTCGGCCGCGGCGAGGACCGGAGCGGTTCGTGCGTGGAGGGCGCGGGCCGCGGCCTCGAGCACCGCGACGGCCCGATCGGTCCGGCGCCGGTCCTGTTCAAGAGCCGCCGCACGCTCGGCCTCGAACTCTGCGCGGCGCAGGCCAGCCTCGGTGTCGGCCTTCCTCAGGCCGGCGGCGTAGCCCGCGGCGTGGCCCCTGGTGAAACCCTCGGCCTCGCCCGAGTCGTGGAGCGAGGGGAACACGACGGGCCGCGGTGCAAGTGGCTCGGCCGGCGCGTCAGTAGACAAGGTCGTCCTCCTCGCTGCGACGAACCGTGATGTCGCCCGACGCCTCGAGCTCCCTGATCGTCCGGACGATCGAGGCGCGCGCCTCCTGGACCTCGGACGACCGCACTGGGCCGACGGCTGCGATCTCCGACTGCAGGATCTCCCGGTTGCGATCGGAGACGTTGCTGTTGATGGCCTCGAGAACCGGGGCCGCCGCGCCCTTCATCGCGCGGGCGAGGACCCCGGCGTCGATGCCGCGGAGGATCTGCTGGATGTCACGGCGCTCGAGCTTCACGATGTCGGCGAACGTGAGCATCTTGGAGCGCACCTCTTCGGCGAGCTCGGGATCTCGTTCCTGCAGCCCGTCGAGGACCGTGCGCTCGGTTGCGATGTCCGAGCGATTGATGATGTCGACGAGCGGTTGGATGCCGCCGATGACCTCTACCTGCTTGCGGCCCGAAGGCACGGCGGTGCCTGTGCGCGCTTTGAGGCTCTCGGCGATGATCGTCACGGCCTCCGGGGTGGCCGAGCCCATCGTGGCGAGCGCCTGCGCGACGTCGATCGCCAGGGCCTCCCCGAGGCCGGCCATCACCTCGGAGGCCTTCGCCGGCCGCAAGTGGGCGAGCACGAGGGCGATGGTCTCGGGGAGCTCGCCGTCGAGCAGGGTCAGGAGCTGGGACGCGTCGACGCTGTCGAGGAACTCGAACGACTTCCCCGCCATCGTCGAGGCGAGCCGGTCCATGACGCCGGCCGCCCGGTCCGGACCGAAGGAGGATTCGAGGAGGCCCGCGGCGAGATCCCGGCCGCCGCGGGTTGTGCGGCGACCGGAGACCGCGATCTCGTGGAACTCGGCGATGACCTGCTCGGAAACGGCGGCCTCAACGCGGCTGAGCCGCACGATCTCTGCGGCCACCTCCTCGGCCTCGGACTCGCTGAAGTGCGCCATGACCCTCGCGGCGTTCTCGGGGCTCATCTGCATGAGCACGATCGCGACCTTCTGGGTTCCCGTCAGGGCAGGAGCGAGGGCCGGTGTCATACGCCGGCCCTCGATTCATCCATGAGGCCGCGCAGGAACTCCGCCGTCTTCTGCGGGTCCGTCGCGCCGAGCCGGTCCACCTGCGCCCGCCGTCGCTCGGCATCGAGCGCTTCCGCACCCGGGTCCGGCAGTGCGGGGAGCGACTCGGCGATCGTCGGCAGCGCGACGGTCGTGGGAGCCTCGATGACGGCCGGCTCGGGCAGCTCGTCGAAGACGATGCTGCCGCCCAGGTCGAGCGGCTCGCGGATTGCAGCCCGTCGCGCACGCGTCCACGCGAACAGTGCCACCGCGATGAGCGCGAGGAGCGCGATGCCGGCCCACATGATGTTGGTCCACATCGCCTGCTGGGCCTTCGCGGCGTCGTCCGCCTGCTGCTGGGCCAGCGCGGCCTTGGCCTGATCCGCTGCGGCCGTGCTGAATGGCACAACCTGTACCGAGAGGACGTCGCCGCGCTTCGCGTCGATGCCCGCCGCTGCCGAGACGAGCGAGTTGATGTTCTGGAGGTTGAGGCCCTGCGCCGCCGCTTGGTTGATCGCGACGGAAACCGATTGCTTCTTGAGCGCCCCGGCCGGGATCGTACGGTCCTCGGTCACCTTGTCGACCGCGTTGTCCTTGGTGTCCGTGCTCGAGTCGTACGTGCCGTTGCCGCCAGCGCCAGCGGCCGATGTGCTGGTGCCTGAAGGAACAGCGATGTTGTCCGGCCCGAGTACGCCCGAGGCCCCGGAGGCGCCTGTCCCCGTGTACTTCTCAGTGGTCGTGGACTGGCTCAGCGGGGCCGTGTTGTTCGCGCTCGAGAAGGTCTCGGACGTCTGCTGTGCGGACTGCTGGTCGACGTCCGGGATGACGGCGACGGTCGCGTTCCCGGGCCCGAGGACCCGGTCGAGGACGGCCTGGACTGCCGATTGGGTCTGCTGTTGGTAGTCCGAGGCCAGCTTTGAGGAGTTGCCCGTCGTCCCGGTGCCGACGGCGGAGAGCACGTTGCCCTGCGAGTCCACCACGGAGACGTCGGTAGCCTTCATGCCCGGCATCGACGCTGACGTGAGGTGGACGATGGCGTCCACCTTGTCGCTCGTGAGCGTCACGCCCGGCTGGGTCTCGACGAACACCGAGGCGGTGGGGTCCGCCTGCTGGGATGTGAAGACGGTCTTGTCGGGGATGGCGAGCTGGACGCTGGCGGACTTCACGCCATCGAGGTGGGAGATCGTCGTCGCGAGCTCGCCCTCGATCGCTCGCTTGTACGTCACGTCCTGCTGGAACTGGGACGAGGTCACGCCCATCTTGTCGAGGAGCGAGTAACCGGTTGCGGGCGCGGACGGGAGGCCGGCCGAGGCGGCCTTGAGCCGCTCGTCGTACACCTTGTCCTGGGGCACAAGGATGGTCGAGCCGCCGTCGGTCAGCTGGTAGGGCACATTGTCCTTGCCGAGCTGCTGGACGACGGCGCTCGCGTCCGAGCTCTGCAGGCCAGTGAACAGCGGGGCGTAGCTCGGCTTGGTGAGCCACGAGACGAGCGCGAACGCACCGAGTGCGAGCACGGCGAGCCCGATGATTGCCACCGTCCGTTGGCCGACGGTGAAGCCCTTGACGGTGGTCGAGAAGCGGCGCAACGCCGCGGTGACGAACGGCGGCATCAGGCCTGCATCCTCATGATCTCGTTGAAGGCGTCAACGCCCTGGTTGCGGATCGTGGACGCGAGCTCGAGCGTGACCTGCGCGCGGGTGGCGGCGATGGTCGCGTTGTGGATGTCGTCCAGGTTGCCCGTGACGGCCTGCACCGCGAGCTGGTTCGACGTCGACTGGAGCTGCTGGAGATTGTCGACGGCCCCGGCGAGGCTTGCCGCGAAGCCCGAACCGCCCGTGGCGGCGGGCTGGGCCGAGGTGAGGTAGCCGCTGCCGGCGACCCCCTGGAAGGTGGCGGCCGGCGAGAGGGGCGAAATGCTCATGATGACTTTCCGATCTGCAGCGCGGCCTCGTAGATGTCCTTGGCCCGGTTCACGACCTCGGTGTTGGCCTGATAGCCCCTCTGGGCCATGATGAGCGAGCCCATCTGCTCGTTGAGGTCGATGTCCGGGTAGCGCACGTAGCCGTTCTTGTCTGCGATGGGGCTGTCCGGTTGGTACACGAGACGCCCCGTCGCGTCGCCCTGAGGGGTGCCGGCAACGTAGACGCCGGTGTTGCCCGGGCCTGCCTGCGCTTCGATGTAGCGGGCTTGAAACGCCGGGCCGCTCGTGGGGGTCGCGGTATTGACGTTGGCGAGGTTGTCCGAGATGGCGTCGAGCCATTTGCGGTTGACGGTCAAGGCCGTGCCCGCAATGCCGATCGTGTCGAAGGTCATGGCGAACTCCCTTTAGGCGGTCTTCATCGCCGTGCGGACGGCGGTGAACTCGTCGTTGAGCGCCTGCGACGCGAACTGGTACCGGAGCACCGTGTCGACGTTCGAGAGGGTCTCGGTGTCAAGGTTCACGTTGTTCCCGTTGAGCTGCGTCGGCTCCTCCGAGATCGAGGTCGTCGCCTGGACGTTGCCATTCCCTGCCGCGACGGATGCGGCGAGGGCGTTCTCGAACTGGACGCGCTTCGCGTGGTAGCCGGGCGTGTTGACGTTCGCGATGTTGTCCGCGACGGCCTGCTGGCGCAGCGAAAGGCCGTTGAGCGCGCTCGTGAGCGCGGCAGAGGTCACGGAATCGAGCACACTGTCCTGCCTGGGTAGGGGGATGGTCCGGCCGATCCGTGGCCAGGTCGTAAACGAGCAGTCCGTGCTCGCTGTGGTCTATCGGCAGCCTGCACCGGCTCGTTAGCGCAGACTTTCCCAAGGAAGGCCCAAGGATTGACCGAAACCGGCAGCCCGGCGCCCCATCTCTTGGAACGATCGGAGAGTGATCGATTCTGTGGTGCAGGCCGATGCAGCGCCTCGGCCCCTGCCGACCGCTCGGCCGCTCGGGCGCGTCCCGCGGATGTGGTTGGCCGAGTGCGTCGGCCTGCTCGTGGCGGTGGCCCTCGCGCTGCTGACCGTGTGGCACCTCGACGCCACGGACCGTTCGTGGGTTCTGTACTACGACGGCGACTCCGTGCTGCCGGCGCTCGTTCGCGGGTCAATCCTGTCGGGGCAGCCGCAGAACTGGGCCCTCTCTGCCGTGCTCTTCATCCCAGAAATGGGGCTGTATCTCGCCCTTTCGGCGCTGGGACTCGGGATCAAGGGCACCTTCGCCCTCAACGCCGTCGTCAATCTCGTCCTGTTCTACGGATGCCTCAGGCTCCTGAGCGGAGCCGTGCAGCGTGAGCGGCCGCGAGCGCACCGCGTCGGTGGCGCACTCGTTGCCTTCTCCGCGATGACGGGCTTGGCGCTCTTGGAGGCCTCTGCGGGCTACAACACCTTCGAGCTCGCATCGCTCCTTGCGACCACGACGTACTACAGCATGACAGTGCTCGCCTCGGTCGCCACGACGGCGCTCACCGTGCGGCTCGTGAAGGCTCCAGGTTTGAGCCGCTGGCGCTGGCTCGAACTCGTGCTCGTCGGCGTGGCTGTACTGTCGAGCCTGACGAACCCGCTGTTCCTGGCGTGGGAAGTGCTGCCGATCGCCGTCGTGCTCGCGTTCATCGCGTGGAAGCGCGTCATCAGCTGGCGCCGGTCTGCGTTTGCGGCCGCGCTCCTGGCCCTCGGGAGCGGGCTTGGCCTTCTGGCCAGGATTCCGTTCGGGTCCCTCATCCTCAGGGACAGCCCCTCCTACGTCGACCCGGGGGAGGCGGGCGTCGCCGCCATCTTCTACCCGCACATGCTGGCAGAGAGGTCTTCGACGATCGGCGGCGCGGTGTCTCTGACAGTCGTCGTCGCGCTCATCCTCATCTCGGTGATCGTGTTCCGCGGGTCCCTGTCGAGCCGAGACGCGGGGGCCGCCCTCGTGAGCGGGTTGGCCTGGGTGGCTCCCGTGGCGGTCATCGTCGGAACGATCGTCCTCGGCCAATTCTGGATTCGCTACCTCCAGCCGATGTACTTCGCTCCCGTGTGCACGCTCGTGTTCGCGCCACGGCTCTTGGCGCAGGCCCCGGCGTTCTTCCGACGCCTTCCGCGCAAGGCCGTCAAGGGTCTTTTCGCCGGCGTCATCGTGGCCTGCCTGGGCGCCTCGGCGGCCGCGACGGGGGCCCTCGCCGAGTCGGCCGCCGTCGTCGACCCCGATATCAGCTGCGTCGATGCGTGGGTCAGCTCGAGCCACGAGACCGGGGCAGGAAGGTTCTGGGCCATCCGCGCGCCCAAGGCGTTCCTCGCCGAACCAAGCCAGCTCGTGCAGGTGGACAGCCACTTCGGCCAGTACGCGTGGCTCACCGACCGGGCAGACTACTCGGGCACCAAGGTGTCGTTCGTCCTCAGCGACGACGAACCCACTCCGCTGGTACTGCCTTCCGTCGCCAGTACCGCCCCGTCCAGCACCATCCATTGCGGCCGCTACACCATCACGGACTTCGGCTCGCCCATCCTCCCCATCGGGCCGGCGTCGCCTCGCCCGGTAGCGTGAGGCGCCCCTTCCGGCTTCAGCCTCTGACGTCGAGGTAGATCGCGGTGCCCTCGTGGCGTCCGGGCGGCACCGAGCGGACGACGGCGAGGTGTCGGCCAGTCTTCGCCTTCGCCTCTTCGAGGAGGCCGGCCAAGACCTCCTGCCGGTCGCTCAGAGCCAGCGCCCGGCGGACCAAGCGGTCGGGGATGGGGCCGAGCCCGCTCGGAAGCGGCCAAGCCTCCACGGCACGAGCCGTAGGGTCCCGCAGTTGCAGCTCGAGGGCGTCGAGGTCTGCCTCGAGCCGCCCCAGCACCTCGTCCCACGACTCAGCCAACATAGCCTCCGGCGATCGCCGTCAACTGGGGCCGCTCGGCCGGTAGCGACGCCGCGGCCTGATGCCACGACTGGCGCAGGGGCTCGAGGAGCTCAATGGCTTCCCTCGTGAGCGAAGAGTTGCGGTTGACATTCGCGCTGACGAGCGCGCGCCGCACGTAGTCGTAGAGGCTCCGAAGGCCCTCGGCGCCGTCCCAGATTCCGGATTTGAGGGTCGCGTTGAGCTCGGCGATGATGTCCTGCGCGTGCAGGAGACAGTCGCTCGCAGTCTGCCAGTCCGCACTCTCCTGCGCCTTTTCGGCCCGGTGGAGGTCGAGCAGGAGCCGGTCGTAGATCATCGTGAGGAGCCGAACGGGGCTCGCAGAGAGGATCGCGTCCCGGTTGTACAGCTGTCGGGCGCGGGCTGACTGGAGGGTCATCGGCGTTCCTAACCGTTGGAGCTGGAGCTGCTGGATGAGGACGAGGACGAGTACGTCGGAAGCCCCGCGATCTGACTCGTGAGCCAAGACTGCTGCGACTTGAGGGTGCCCATCGTCGTGTCCATGGCGTTGTAGAGGGCTGTGAGCGTGGCCTTGCGGTCGGCGAGGCGAGTGTCCCAGTCACTGATCTGGGTTGTCAGGTCCGCGACCTCGGACTGGTCTCCCTGGATGAGGGAGGTCAGCGAACCGGTGACGGGGTCGGATGCTGCCTTCGCTGCCGCCGAGACGCGCGAGGCGATCTCCTGGAGGGAGGCCTCGGTCCCCGCCGGATCCGCGCTCAGCGCCGAGGTGAGCTTGGTCTGGTCGAACGTGAACGACCCATCTTGATTGATGCTGATGCCGAGGTCTGACGGCGACTGGCCGTTGCTTGTGGGCATGTACAGCGCGTCGGTGATGGAGTCCGCTACGCCTCTGACGGTCGAGTCGCCGGTGAAGAGGCCGCCCGAGGCGGTCGAGCCACCCGTGCTGTTGATCGTCGTCGTGACTTTGGTGTTGTCAGAGATGTTGCTCAACAGGTCGTTGACGGAGCTGACGAGGTCGCTCGCCTGCTTCGTGATGCCGGTGTTGTCGCTCGCAACGGTGATGGTCGCCGTCGTGCCCACCGCGGCCGCGGTCGCGGTGACGTCCACTCCGGGGAGGAGGTTCGTGAACGTGTTCGACGACGAGGTGACCGTCTGCTGGGCGGCGGTCCCCGCGTAGAGGGTCGCCGAGGCGTCTTGGGCGGTCGTGACGACGGCTGCGCCCGGCTGGGACATGAGGTCGGTCGCCGTGCCGGCCGTGACGTCGGCGGACGTCCCTTGGTAGGCGGTGAACGCGCCGGCGGCGCCAGACTGCGTCGCCGTCAGCTGGAGCCGGTACAGCGTGTTGCCGCTTGCATCCGTGCCCGCGGCGACCTTCATCGCCGTCGCCGGCCCGCCAGCCGCGTTGATGGCGCTCACGACGTCATCGAGCGATGTGCTCGCCGGAGTGATCTGCGTCTGCTTCCCCGTCGAGTCGACCAGAGTGAGGGCCGACGGCGCCCCCGTCGAGTCTGTGGGCCAGCTCGCCATGGCGGCGGTGACGTCGACCTGGGTCTGGGCGGCCTGGTTGATCTGGACGCTGAAGGTGCCCGCGGTCGCCGTCGTGCCCGCCGTCGCGGTGACGGCACTGCTGCTCGACGTCGCGGTGAACAGGTTGAGAGCGCCCGGGCCGGCCATGTTGTCCGCCAGCGTGGCGAGCGACGAGGCTTTGCCGTTCAGCGTCTGGAGTGCGCTGATCACGCTTTGGTCGTTGGCCTGAGTCTGCTGCAGCTGCTGCTGGGGCAAGGACTCGATCTGCATGAGCGAGTTGATGATCGACGTGATGTCGAGCCCGCTGCCCAGGCCGTTGATCGATATTCCGGTCATGTTGTGCTCCTTCGATCACGCGGGATCCGCTGCCCCGCGCCCAGGGTCCGTCAAGGGAGACGCGGAAGGCGGCCAGGAGACGAAGCGCCTCCCTGGCCGCCATCAGCGCTGGGTTTCCGCTGCCGGAACCCTTGTTTAGCCGAGGAGCTTGAGGATGCCCTGGCCGGACTGGTTGGCCTGCGCGAGCATCGCGGTGCCCGCCTGCGAAAGGATGGAGTCCTTCGTGTAGGTCACCATCTCGGCTGCCATGTCGGTGTCGGTGATGTGCGAGTTGGCAGCGCTGAGGTTCTGCGCCGACGTGTTCGCGATGTTCATCGCGTGCGTGAGGCGGTTCTGCGACGCACCGAGCGTCGAGCGCTGCGCGGAAACGTTCGCGATCGCCGTGTCCAGATTCGTGATCGTCGTCGCCGAGTCGGCGGCGTTGTCGACCAGGAAGGCCGCCGAACCGGAAGTGCCGGAGAACGAGTTGCCGCCGACGGTCAGCGACGTAGCGAGGTTGCCGAAGTTCACCGAGATCTGGCTGTTTGCCGAACCATCGGCACCAATCTGGAAGCTGAGGGTGCCGTTGGCGGCGGCGCCACCGGTGCCATCCAGAAGGTTGATGCCGTTGAAGTTGGTCGCCTTGGTGATGCGATCGAGTTCCTGGCCGAGTGCGTCACCCTCCGACTTGATGGCAGTGCGGGAGGCCGTGTTGTTCGAGTCATTGCCAGCCTGAACAGCAAGATCACGCATGCGCTGGAGGATCGAGTGGACCTCGCCGAGGGCACCGTCAGCCGTCTGGATGACGTTGATGCCGTCCTGCGCGTTCCGCGAGGCGATGTTGCTGCCATCGACCTGCGAGGTGAGTCCCTGCGAAATCGAGAGGCCCGCCGCGTCGTCCGCTGCGGTGTTGATGCGCAGGCCGCTCGAGAGCTTGGCCATCGAGCTCGCCATGTCGGCCGAGGTCCGGTTGAGGTTGAGGTAGGCCTGCTGGGCCATGAGGTTGGTGTTGACGGTGAAAGCCATCGTGAGTCCTCCGTGAGTGAGTTATGGGTCGTGCTCCGGGCCCGTCCGTGGGCCCTCACTGCCACCAATCGGCCGCTAGGCCTGGTGCGTAAGTGACGAAGGAGGGTTTCTTCGGCAGCGGTTCCATCCAAGGGCCTCGACGGCAAGCTCCAGGGCCCCGGCGGGCGCCGCCGTCGGATCTGATGGGCACGCGATATCAATGGACTGCAGTGCAGGGAAGTCGGACATCATTCCTTAGCCCATCGGGCAACGGTAGGTATACTGGTCTACCTACTGCGAGGGAGGCCGCGATGGCTGGTTCGGGACAGCAACGGGCGGGGAAGAAGCCCGCCAAAGAGCTGCTGCTTGAGGCTGCGGAGCGCCTGTTCTACGCGAGGGGCGTCGGAGCGACGGGGATCGATGCCATCACCTCGATGGCAGGGGTCGCGAAGAAGAGCCTCTACAACAACTTTTCGTCCAAGTCCGAGTTGGTCGAGGCTTACCTCACTGCCCGGCATGAGGAGTGGCTCGGGCTGTACCGGGCTCGCCTTTCGGTGGCCGCGACGCCTCAGCAATGCGTCTTGGCAGTGTTCGAGGCGTATATCGACCATGCAGACCTGGCCTACGAGAACGGGTTCAGGGGTTGCGGGCTGCTCAATGCAGCGGCAGAACTCCCCGTCGGCGACCCGGGGAGGCTTGCAGTGCGTGAGCACAAGGAAGAGGTCGAGCGGATCATCGCAGGCCACGTCTCGAAACTCCTGCCCAGACAAAAGGACGCCGAAAGGCTGGCGAGGCATCTCGCCTTCCTGCTCGAGGGGTCGATGGCCCGCGCCGGCCTCGAAGGAGACGACAGCTGTCTTCACGCCGCCCGTGAGATGGCGGCGCGCATGCTGGAGGCACGGTGAGCGCACTCCCCAAGAGCACGTCCTCCAAGCGCAAGCCGCCCAAAGGCGGGGCCCGCTGGGGCGTACTCTCCGTCGTCGGCGCATCAGTTCTCTGGGGCACTACAGGCACCGCGGCGACGTTTGCGCCGCAGGCGGGCCCGCTCGCCATCGGCGCAGCAGCAATGGGACTGGGCGGAATCCTCCAAGCACTGTCGGCGGCCCGGCCCATCGTCGACCATTCCCGGAATCTATGGGCGCACTGGCCGCTCGTCGCCCTCGGCGCCGCAGCGGTGGGAGCATACCCGCTGGCCTTCTACACTTCCATGCATCTCGCGGGGGTGGCCGTCGGAACGGTGGTGTCGATCGGCTCGGCGCCCTTGGCCTCGGCGGTCATCGAGCGCGTGGCGGAAGGCTGGAGGTCTACCGGTCGGTGGGCGCTCGGCGCGCTGCTCGGCCTTGCTGGCGCGGCGCTTCTCGTGGGGGCAGGGCGCGGCGGCGGCACGACGACGGCACTGGGCCCGTGGGCGTCTCCGCTGGGGGTTGTCTTGGGCCTCGTCGCGGGCTCCACCTACGCCCTCTACTCGTGGGCCGCCCACCGGCTGATCGGCACTGGCGTAGCTTCGCGTGCGGCGATGGGCTCCGTCTTCGGGCTCGGAGGCTTGCTGCTGATGCCCGTGCTCGCCGCAAACGGAGCCCCGCTTCTGGAGACCTGGCCCAACGTCGCGGTGAGCGCCTACATGGCGTTCGTTCCGATGTTCGCCGGGTACGTCTTGTTCGGATCGGGCCTCGCCCGGGTCCGTGCCAGCACCGCCACCGGACTCTCGCTCGTCGAACCCGTTGTTGCGGCCGTTCTCGCAGTCCTCGTCGTCGGCGAGCGGCTGCCCGCCCTCGGCTGGCTGGGCGCCACGCTCGTCGTGGGGAGTGTGTTCTTCATGGCATCCCAGGGAACTCGCGCCACCGATTCCTGATCGACCTTGCTTCCGCCATCTACGCCGGTCTTCCGGGCCTTTCTGCCCTAGGTCCGAGCTGGACGCGGGGGCGAACATGGCGCACATGCCGGTCATCGACCGCGTGAGCAGCAACGACTTGACCGTTATGGCCTCGGACCGTGGTCCTGTCCCGATGCACATGGCGGCCATTCTCGAGTTCGCCGCCGACGCTTCGGCCAAGGGGCCGCCGGACTTCGCCGAGGTCTCGGCCGTCCTTGCGCAGCGCATAGCGCGTGTGCCGCGCCTGCGCCGTCGCCTCGTGCGGACGCCACCGGGCTGCGGCCGGCCAGTCTGGACTGATGATCCGAACTTCAGCTTGGCGCGCCACTTCTCGGAGGTCGTTGTCCCGGATG
>NZ_DAIUJO010000008.1:35471-50571 GCF_036848755.1 Sinomonas sp.
GATGATCCGAACTTCAGCTTGGCGCGCCACTTCTCGGAGGTCGTTGTCCCGGATGGCGGCGATGAAGCGCTCCGGCTGGCCGCCGCCCTCGTCTGCGAGCGCCTCCCCGCGGAACGACCGCCGTGGACCGCCCGGTGGGTACGCAGCGCGTCCGGCGGCCCGGCATCGCTGATCTTCGTCATCCACCACGTCATGGCGGACGGCCTGAACGGCCTCGCCGTCCTCGCCGCGCTCGGCGACACCGGCCCCGAGCCCCCGGAGGACGACTTCCCCCAGCCGATGCCCAGCCCCAGCGAGCTCCTCCGGGACGCGTGGCGTCAACGGTTGGCGGCAGTGCCGCACCTCCCGAAGGCATTTGCGGAGGGCGTGCTCGGACTGCGCGAGCTGGGCCTCGCCTCCCCCCACCGCCTGCGCGCCACACCGACGTCGTTCAACCGGCCCACCGGTGCCCGCCGCCGCATCTCGACGCTCAGCCTTCCGCTCGAGATTGTTCTCGATGCCGCCCACGCGCGGGGGTGCACCCTCAACGATCTGGTCCTCGTCGCCGTGGCCGGTGCGCTCACGTCGACCCTCCGGATCCGCGGCGAAGCGCCCGGGGCGTTCGTGGTGTCGGTGCCCATCTCCGCACGGCCGGGCGCCGACGTCGCCACGCTGGGCAACGCAACCGGCGTCGTCCCCGTCGAGGTACCCAGCGATCCCGACCCCCAGGTACGGCTCGCTCGTGTCGTAGAGCAAACCGCTGCCCGCAGGAGTGCGGGCCGAGGCGGTGCTCCGCGCGGGTCGTCGGCCGGACCCCTTGGGTTCGCGTTCCGCGCCTTGGCTCGGGCCGGGATCTTTCAGCGTTACATCGACCGGCAACGGCTGGTGAACACCTTCCTCTCCAACATGCGGGGTCCCGCCGAGCCGATCAGCATCGCGAGCAACCGCATCGGCTCGATTGTGCCGATCACGCTCACCCCAGGGAACGTCGGCGTGTGTTTCGCCGTCCTGTCCTACGCCGGCCGGCTCGTTGTGACGGTGCTGGCCGATCCCGAAGTCGTCCCGGAAGTAGGCGAGCTGACGGGAAGGCTGTCGGACGAGCTGGAGCGACTCGCCGAACGGGCGGGCTAGCGGGCTACGCGGTAGCGCAGGTAAGCGACTCCTGACCCGAAGGCGCGCGTCTCGACGAGTTCGAGGTCAACGCGCCGCTCCCGTCGGGGAAAGAACGGGATGCCACCACCGACCAGCACGGGATAGACCCTGGCCCGGTATTCGTCGATCAGGCCCAACTCGGCCGCTTCCGCCGCGAGAGTCGCCCCGCCGATCGCGATGTCGCCCTGCCCTGACTCGGCCCGCAGGCGCCCGATCTCGACCGCCGGACCGCCGGAGGCCAAGCGGGCGTTGCCCTGGAGGGAGGACAGCGTAGAGGAGAACACCACCTTCGGGAGCCGCTTCCAGAGCGCGGCCCAGTCGAGCATCGGCTGGCCGAGGGATGGGTCCTGATCCGCGGTCTCCCAGTACAGCATCGTCTCGTAGAGCCTCCGTCCGAGCAGGTAGTCTCCTACCCCTCGGATCTCTTCGGTAACGAAGCCGAAGACCTCCTCGTCGGGCACCGTCCAGTCGAACCTGCCGTCCGGCCCGACGATGTAGCCGTCAAGCGAGATGCCCATCGAGTACGTCACGCGTCGCACCCTCAATCCTCCTACCCAGAGACAGCTGCATCGGCGCGAAGAACCAGAATGGCGCGCTGGACAACCCAGAGTTCCAGGATCAGCGCGATGAAGCCAGGAGAGGCTCCGCTCGAGATCTCGGCCACCAGGCCCACGAGGCTCAGCACAAAGGCGATACCGCTGAAGACGAGGCTGAAGACCATGGGGGCGACCGCCGTCGTCCGACGGGTGGCGATCGACCAGATCCCGAGGGCGAGGTAGATGACCCCCGCGCCCACGGAGACGGCCACGGAAAGGCTGCTGATCAGGTTCGACAGTGGACCGTCGTACTTTGACGCGAGCACGACGGCGAAGAGCGCAGCAGCAGCGAAGTTGAAGACGGCGAGCACGATGGAGATCCACCCGATTTGCGTGCGCCACTTCCGCGTCCTCTCCGCGTTCTGAGGACTCACATCGTGAGGCGCGGCCCCGGGCCGATAGTTCGGCGGCAAAGAAGTATGCTGCGCGGGCCACGGATGCTGGGATCCGGATGGCGGCCACGGATTTCTGTCGGGAAGGTGCTGAGGTCCGCTCAATTCGGTGCTCCTCTTCGATGCGCAGGAGCACTCCAGCGCTCCCCCCAATGCGGCAAACATAGCACCGGAATAGGGCGCCAAGAACAGTCTCTCCGCAGAAAGTCTGTCCGCCAATCGGATGTGGCTGTGAAGAGGACGGTCGATGACCGAAACGACGGTTTTACAGCGCCGTCATGGTCGTGAAATTAGGCCGCCAAGCTCGGGGGCAAGGATTGCGTCGGGGCCTTCGGAGGTGTCGTTGACTGCCCTCCGCGGGAGATCCCCGGTGCTTCCTGAACCGAGAGGACAAGAGATGAGCCGTAGTCCGGAGTCCACCGCGGCCAGAGGGGCCGCGCCCTCGTCCGTCGAAGCCACTGCGCTCGGGGGAGGACACGATGAAGCGCAGCGCACATATCAAGGCGCTGCCGCCAACGAAACGCTGGAAGACTATTCGCTGCGCTTCGCGCCGGTTTCGTTCAGGAAATGGACGCCGTTTGTGGTCGCGACGACGGCAATCGGTGGAATCGCCTATCTTGCCGACTTTTCGATCGGGGCCTCTATCGTCCTCACCAACGGCGCCGCGTCCGGTATCACAGCGATCCTTGCTGCGGCGGTCATCATCTTCCTCACGGGAATTCCAATAGCCCGCGCGTGTGCGAAGTACGGCGTGGACATGGACCTGCTGACGCGGGGCGCCGGCTTCGGCTATTTCGGTTCGACGCTTACTTCGGTCATCTACGCGTCCTTCACCTTCATCTTCTTCGCCCTCGAGGGTTCGATCATGGCGCAGGGATTCCAATATGCGATTGGGCTGCCCCTGTGGGCTGGATATCTTGTGACCTCGCTGCTCATCGTCCCGATCGTCGTCTTCGGGATGAAGGCGATATCCAAGCTGCACGTGTGGACTCAGCCTGTGTGGCTATTGCTCCTCGTCCTGCCGTTTGTCCTCATCATGGTCCAGCGTCCGGGAGCGTTGAGCGATCTCATGGGATTCGCTGGGACCGACGGGGGCGAGAAGCCTTTCTCCTGGCAGGGCTTCGGCCTCGGCATGGGTGTGGCGCTCAGCCTGATTGCGCAGATCGGCGAGCAAGCCGACTATCTGCGGTTCATGCCAGTCAAGACCAAGGAGAACTCGCGGGCTTGGAACACGGCGGTCACGGTGGCCGGTCCCGGCTGGGTCGTGCTGGGCGCAGCCAAGCAAATAGGCGGTGCCCTGCTGGCGGTCGCGGTCCTCACGGCTGGCGGAAGCGACGCCACGGCGCTGGAGCCCATCCACCAGTACTCGAACGCCATCGCTCCCTTCCTCGGGGACTTCACCGTCCTGGTGTCCGCGGTGTTCGTCATCATGAGCCAGATCAAGATCAATACGACCAACGCCTACAGCGGCTCACTGTCCTGGTCGAACTTCTTCTCGCGGCTGACTCACCGCCACCCGGGGCGCGTCTACTACGTGCTGCTCAATGTCGGGATCGCGCTGGTGCTGATGGAGATGAACATGTTCTCCTTCCTGAACACGATCCTCGGCTTCTACTCCAACGTGGGCATCGCGTGGGTCGGCGCCGTGTGCGCCGACCTGCTCATCAATAAGCCCCTTGGCCTCAGCCCCCGCTACATCGAGTTCAAGCGCGCCTACCTGTACAGCATCAACCCGGTCGGTTTCGGCTCCATGGTCATCGCCTCCCTCGTTTCAGTCCTTGCCTTCTTCAAGGTCTTCGGCGATGGCTGGACCTACGCCTTCAGCCCCCTCATCGCGCTGCTCATCGCGATGGTGCTCTCGCCGGTCATCGCCATCGCAACCAAGGGGAAGTACTACCTCGCCAGGCCAAACCTTGTGAGCGGGCCGGCCTCCCCACGGGCCGATGCCTCGGAGGAGGTCGAATGCGCCGTCTGCTCAACGTCCTACGAGCGGCCCGACATAGCCGACTGCACGATGACCGGGAAGGGCGTGTGCAGCCTCTGCTGCAGCCTTGAGAAGAGCTGCCACGACCTGTGCAAGAAGCCGGCCGGCGCCAAGGCCGTCCCGCTGGGCATGCCTGCGATCGGATCCGCGTAGAAACCGGGCCCGCGCAGACGGACGCGCCCAGCACGATGCGCTCCGCTTACCACAGCCCTCATCCCGCCGATAAAGACCTTCAACGGGGCGCCGATCGCCGCGTTCGCGTCCTGTAAGGCTCACGGATGAGGAGTTGGCCACGGAATGGCGATCCACGACCTCTCTGCCCAGCTCTGGCACGAGCGTGAGCTGCTGGACCTCTTGACGTTCAAGCTCGAGGAGGAACAGCTCCTCCTCACGGCGGGCAAGACCCGCTGGATCTCGCACGCGACCCGCGAGGTCGAGCAGGTCCTCGAGCGCCTCTCCTCCGCGGGCCTCGCGCGCTCGGTGACGGTCGCCGCCGTCGCCGCCGAATGGGGGCTCCCCGAGGAGGCAACGCTGCGAGAGCTCGCCGCGGGAGCCCCGGAGGGCCCTTGGAGCGAGATTCTCGCTGCGCACCTCAAGGCCATGACGGAACAGACCGGCGTCATCCGCCAGCTCCGCGACGCCAACGCCCAGTTCCTCCGGGCCGCCTCCCGCTCGACCCAGGAAACGCTGGCGGACGTGACCTCGATGCCGAAGACCTACGACGCCCACGGCCGCGCCGCGAACGCTAGCGAATCGCGGCTCTTCGCCCGAGACCTCTGACCGAAGGACGACTGTGAGCACATTCGGGGCCCTCAATGCGGCCTACCGCGGCCTCTCGGCCGCGCAGCAGGCGATCGACCTTGCGGGCCAGAACATCGACAACGTCGGAACTGACGGCTACACGCGCCAGCGCATCCAACAGTCCGCCGTCGGCGCCGTCGCCCAGACCATGGGCTCGGCCGCCGCCCCCCAAGTCGGTCAGGGCGTCTCGGTCGATGGCATCGCGAGGCTCGGGGACGCGCTGCTCGACGCCTCGGTGAGGTCGACGTCGTCGTCCGCCGGCTACGCGGCCCAGCGGTCGACGGCGTACCAAGACATCGAGGCGAGCCTCCAGGAGCCGGGGACGAACGGGGTCTCGGCGCAGCTCCAGTCGTTCTGGTCGTCATGGCAGGACCTTGCGAACCAGCCGGGGGACGCCTCCGCTGCGTCCCTCGTGATCCAGAACGGCAAGCAGCTCGCCGCCAAGCTCTCGAGCGGCTACTCGGCCCTCGCCGCGCAGTGGTCCTCCACGCAGTCCGAGGCGCAGGGCATGGTCACCTCGCTCAACGACGCCGCCGCGCAGGTCGCGAATCTGAATACCAGCATCCGCTCGACCCTCGCCGCGGGCGGCAACGCCAACGAGCTCATCGACCAGCGGTCGAAGCTCACCGAGACGATTGCTTCGCTCGCCGGCGGAACGGTGCGGCAGCAGTCCGACGGGACGGTCTCCGTCTTCCTCGGGGGCAACCCACTCGTCACGGGCGCCACGGCCCGCGCGGTCCAGCTCACGGGTCCCCGGAGCATGGCGGACACCTCCTCGGGCGCCCCGTCGCTCGTGTGGGCGGACCGCCCGAGCGTGCCGGTGGGACTCGACGGCGGCACCATCGCGGGCGACCTCTCAGTCCTCGCCCCAGCCAACAGTTCGGCGACCGGTGGTCCCATCGCCGAAGCCGCCGCTCAGTACAACGCATTTGCCGTCTCGGTCGCGCAGGCGGTCAACACCGTCCACGCCCAGGGCAAGACGCCCTCGGGCGCGACGGGCCTCGCCTTCTTCAGTCTCGACCCCTCGCTCCCGGCCGCGCAGGGGCTGAGCGTCGTCCCGACCGATGCGAGCGGAATCGCATCCGGTGCGATGAACGCGGGGCCGAACGACGGCTCGAACGCCGACGCGATCGCCCAGCTCAGCACCCAGCCCGACTCCCCCGACAGCCAGTGGGCCTCCTTTGTCTCGTCCGTCGGCAGCGCGTCCCAAGCAGCACAGCAGCAGGGGACGACGACGGCGACCGCGGCGACCACCGCGAAGACCGCCCAGACGTCCAACGCTTCGGTCAGCCTCGACGAGGAGAACGTCAACCTGCTCGCCGGGCAGCATGCGTACGAGGCCGCGGCGCGCGTCCTCACTGCGCTCGACCAGACCCTAGACACCCTCATCAACCACATGGGAACGGTAGGACTCTAGATGCTCCGCGTCACCGACCAGACCATGCTGAGTGCGGCAGAGCGCCGGCTCGGCGCGAGCCAGGCGCGCCTTTCATCGGCGCAGGACGCGGCGAGCTCGGGCCAGCGCATCACGCGCCCCTCCGACGATCCTGTCGGAACGGCGGAATCCCTGAGCGTGCACGCCCAGATCGCGGCCAGCACGCAGTACAAGCGCAACATCGACGACGGGACGTCCTGGCTCACGACGCTCGATTCGACCCTGAGCAACGCCACCGCCTACCTCCGCCAGGTCCGCGACCTCACGGTTCAAGGCGGGAACGGCTCGCTCAATCAGGACGCCAAGAACGCGCTCGCCACACAGATCGACGCACTCCGCGGTGACTTGCTGGCTGCCGCGAATACGAAATACCTCGGCCGCAGCGTCTTCGCCGGCACCTCGGACACGGCCAGCGCCTTCACGGATGGCACGCCGCCGACGTTCAACGGAAACCCCGGGGACACGGTCCAGCGCCGGATCGGCCCGGACCAGACCGTCCGGGTCGACGCCAACGGCGCCGCGATCTTCGGTACGGGCGCAAACTCGGTCTTCAGCGTCCTCGACGCGATATCCTCCGACCTACGGAATGGCAGCGATCCCACAGCGCGGCTGCAATCGCTCGACGCCGGGATGACCGCCGTCGTGAGCGGGCGGACCGATGTCGGGACCCGACTCGGCCAACTCCAGCGCGCAGGATCGGAGAACATGACAGAGCAGAATGCGCTCGAGGCGAAGCGTTCGGGCATCGAGGACTTGGACCTGGGCAAGGCGGCCCTCGACCTGCAGCTCCAGCAGACGAACTACCAGGCTGCCCTCGCGGTCACGGCGCGGACGCTCCAGCCGAGCCTCATGGACTTCCTCAAATGAGCGCGCTGACGTTCGCCGAGCCGCTGCCCGGCCTCGCCCCGCACACCGACTTCACCCTCGAGGCGGTCGACGGCGCCGCCGGCCTCTTTAGCCTCCGCCCCGAGGCGGCTCCCGACGTCCGCCTCTTCCTGCTCGACGCCGCCGTCTACGTGCCCGGCTACGCGCCCGAGATCTCGGGCGCCTGTCGGAGCCTGGGCCTTGACTCCCCCGAAGACGCTCGCGTCCTCGTCGTCGCAACCCCCGGAGGGAGCGGCACGACCGTCAACCTCATGGCTCCCGTCATCGTCAACGAGGCAACAGGGCAGAGCGCTCAAGCGATCCTCGACGGCCAGGGCTGGCCGCTCCGCATGCCCCTCGGCTAGCTGCCGCCGCCGAACAAGGCGGAGAGATCAGGCGTGCCCTGCCCGTCTTGGCCTGCTGAGCCGTGGCCCCTGCCCTGGTTGGTCCCGCCACCCGCACCGGCCGCGAGTCCGAGCCACCTGCTGAGTTCCCGGCTGAGCTGCTCGGCCTTCGCTGACGCGCCCGCTACAGAACCAGCGGAGGACGAGTGGCTCCCCGGCTGAGCGGCACCAGCCCGCGGGACATCGGTGCCGGGAAGCGCCGAGGCGTTGCCCGCTTCGCCCGACGCACCGAGCCCCGCGCCGCCGTCGCCCGCGACCGCGTTGCCGGACGCGGCGCCCACTTGGCCCACGGCGGCCTGCAGCCCGCTCGCTGCGGCAGCGCTGCCTTGACCGTTGCCGTACTGCGTTCCGCTGTCCGCGTCTCCGGCGCCAGGGCTCCCAGCTCCCTGGCCGCCTTGCCCGTTGCTGGCACCGCCGCCGTCGCCCGTGTCGGCCAAGGCGGCGGTCCCGGCGTCGGCGGCGGTGCTGGGCAGGGAAGGAGCGCCATCGCTCGTTGCCTCGGGCCTCGGCGAAGGGGGGACGACGGCGCCCGCGGCCTCGACGCTCGTGGGCTCGCCGCCTGCTTCGGTTCCCGACGAGGCCTGGATGGGGCTGCCTGCTGCGATCGCGAGGGCGGCAGCGCTGGCCGAAGCGCTCGCTCGGGCTGCCTCGACGCTCGCACCGAAGGCGTGGAGCGGACCGTTCATGCTGGCTTGAAGTGCGCTCACGCCGCAGAACGTGAGCAGCGCAGTCCCGCCGATGACAGCCGGAAACTGCCACAACCGTTTGATCACTTGCCAGCCTTGAACACAGGGGTAATCGACCGGCCGAGCGGCCGTCACGCGAGAGACTCTACTGAGCGGCAGGAGGCGTGTCCATCACTTTTGCGCATCCAGCATGTGCTTTTTGTGACATTTCCAGCCAGTCGTGATAAATGGACGTGTCCAAGCCCTGATATTCTGGGGCGAGTCCGCAGGTTAGACCGAGGATGGCGTCATGGACATGGAACTGCTTCGCGGCCAGGCGGCCGCGGCGTTTCGCGACCTCGACGTTCCCGAGCGCGTCACGCTCGAAGCCCTCCGCGAGCTGCTGGAGGACGACCGAGGGAAGAACATCGTCATCCGCGAAGTCAAGGAACTCGCGCGAAATCAGATTTCCGGGCTCTGGTTCTCGCTCCCGGACACCGACCTCATCCTGCATGCCGAGACGTCCTCGCCCCTGCACCGCGAGCAGATCATCCTCCACGAGTTCGCCCATATGGCGCTCAGCCATGAGCGCCTCATGGACGAGGAAGAGCACCTCGCGACCCTCTTGCCTGACCTGAGCCCAAGCCTCGTCGCCAAGTGCCTTGCCCGCTGTCAGCGCCACACGGAGCCGGAGATCGTCGCGGAGTCCCTTGCCGACCTCTTCGCCGACGCACTGGCCCGGACCCGCCGCGCCGGCCGAGTCGAGCCGCGGAACTTCCGGGGTGTCTTCGGATGAGCATCATGATCGCGTCGATCGTCGCGCTGTGGCTGCTCGTGCTTTCCCGTCTGCCCTCATGCGTTCGTCAACGAGGGGACCTCGTCTTCTTCGTCGCCTTGCCCGCCGCCCTTGCCGCGACCATCAACTGCCCCCCGGTCTTCCACTCGGTCGACTCCGGCCTCGGCTTCCCGGGCATCGCCAGCCTTATGAGCGGCTGCCTCGTCATGGTCTCCTTCGGGTTGTTCCGCACGGCCATCGTGAAGGCCGTAGTCGCCCCGGCAGAGCAGGAACCCGTCCTGCGACGCGGGCTGTTGCAGACGACGGCGGCCATCACGGTCTACTGCGTGGCGTTCGCCTGCGCCTCGATGGCCGGCGCCGTGAGCGTGGACCAGCCGCTGGGGCGCCCGACGCTCGATGCGGCGTCCCAGAGCGACGTCGGTGTCTTCGTCTTCATGGCGACGCTCTGCGCATTCCTCGCGGCCGTTTCCGTCGAGGTGACGATCGTCTGCCTTCGTTACCTCCCTCAGATGGCGTCGGCGATGTTCCGCACGGGCTTCAGCGCGGTGGCCTTGGGGTGCGTGATCACCGTGGCCGCCTTTGCCGCGAAATTCGCGCGGCAGACCATCGTCCTGACCTTTGTCGGCTTGGACTACGAGCCGTTTCTGCAGAACGCCTTCCAGGCCCTCGAGGGGATCGCGGCCCTCCTGCTCTCCTTCGGGCTCATGCTGCCCTCGATTTCCGAGCGCGTGGCCCAGTGGCAGCTCCACGAGCGTTATCACCTTGTGCGACTGCACCCCGTGTGGCGACGCACTGCCCACGCCAGTGTCGTCATAGACTCGGTATCCGTTCCTCTCAAGGGGGTGCTCAGCCGCAATCCGCGCGCGCGGCTGCACCGCGCCCTCGTCGAGATTCTCGACAGCAACCTTGCCGCTGGCGGCAACCTGCTGAGCGAGTCCGAAACGAAGCTTGTCCAGAAATCGGAGGGAGCCCTCTATGCCTGAGCACGAACCCCAGAAGCCCGAGGAGGTTCTGGCGGAGCGTCTCAATACGCTCCTGGACGTCGTCGCCGCGGAGGGCGGGCACCGCTACACGTTCCCGGACATCAAGAAGGCCGTGGAGGACCGTGGCCTCCACATCTCCCGACAGCGCTGGCACTACATGCGTGCCGGCACGGGTCCGATGACGCCCGACACCGACCTCCTCGAAGCCCTCGCGGACTTCTTCGGGGTGCCGGCGGCCTTCCTCACGAACGCCGACGCCGAGACCCCGGCCCGCGTGGCCGCCCAGCTAGACCTCCTCCGCGCCATGCGCGAGGCCGAGGTGAAGAGCTTCGCAGCCCGCAGTCTCACAAGCGACCTTTCGCCGGAGCTGCTGCTGGAGATTCGGAACATCATCGATGAGACGCTCACGAAGCAGAAGCGCGAGGACCGCCCCGCCTCGTGAGCGTCCCGCCCGGCTGCGGCACGCGGGCTGTCCGCGGACTACACCTTGCGCGGACTACACCTGTGGTGTGGCTTCAGCGGGTGATCCCTCGCCCGACTGGTCCTGCGGCTGGCCCGCGATGTTCACGAGCCACGAGATGCCGAACTTGTCGACGAGCATCCCGAAGGTGTCGCCCCACATGGCCTTTTCGAGCGGCATGGTGATCGTCGCGCCGTCGGTCAGCTTGTCCCAGTAGCCACGCAGCTCCTCCTCGTCGTCCCCGCTGAGGGAGATCGAGAAGTTGGTGCCCGGGCGGTATTCCATCCTCTCGGGCGTATCCGAGGCCATGAGGGTGATGCCGCTCGGAGTGGTCAGCATCGAGTGCATCACGAGCGGGCCCTCGGCCTCGTCCTGGGCCGCGTGAAAGTCGTCGAAGGTGGAGACCGTCAGGTCGCCCCCGAGGACGGACTGGTAGAAGTTCATCGCGTCGCGGGCGTTGTCCTTGAAGCTGAGGTAGGGGTTCAGAATCGTGGGCATAACAGATCTCCTTGGTCGTCTGCGGGAGCCGGACGCTTCCGACATCTGGAGCCTACGTGCCCCCACCGACAGAATTCCAGACCCCGTCCCCTGCGCTTCCGGCCAAGTGAGCTGGGCCTCCCTGACGGAGGTTCAGACGCCGAGAAGCCGCTCGAGGTGAGCAACCACGCCCGCCCTCTTGGGTGAGCGGGGCGGAAGGAGACGGAGCGCGGTCTGCCAGGCTTCGGCGTCGTCCGCCGCCTCGGGCAGCTGGAGGTACGCCATGAGGACATCCGCGCCCGCGCTTCCCACCACGGCCTCGCGAAGGGTCGCCGAGAGTTCGTCCCGAAGCTCCGCGATCGCGGGCGACTCCGAACGCGGGAGGATCTGGCCGCCGTAGGAATTGAGGGCGAGTCGATGGGAGCCGCGCTCGAGCTGTGCCAACGCGTGCATCGAATCGACCTCTAGTCCCTCGACGCGGTACGGACGGGAATGCAGCTCAACCCCTCCCCCGAACCGGTCGAGGACCTTGCGGAGTCGGACGAGTTCGGCGCGCAGCGTCACGGCGGGCACGCATTGCTCGTACAGCCGGTCGGACAGCTCCTCTGCCGTGAGGCCGCGCGGGCTTCCCGCGAGGAGCACGAGGATCTCAGAGTGCCGGACGGAAAGGTTCAGCGTCCGCTGGCCGGAACGGAGCACCCCGTGATCGCGGCCGGTGACCGCGAGAACGGCGGGAGCGGACGACGGCGCCCGCCGGCCTCGGGGCGGCGCGAGGGCACGGAGCCGTTCCTCGGCCGCGGCAACGGCCGCCCGGACGAGCGGCAGGGCGTAACCGGAGACCGCCTGCTCGCCTCCCGTGATGTCGACGACGCCGATCGGCTCGCCCGAGCGAGGATCCCGTATCGGCACCGCGGTGCACGAGAAGGCCTCGACGAGCGGACTGAAGTGCTCGGGTCCCGCGATCTGGACTGCCCCGCCCGTCGCAAGGGCCGTGCCCGGCGCGCTCGTACCGATGCTGCCCTCTGACCAGTCGGCACCCTCGAGGAACGCCATGCGCTCGGCCCGTCGGCGCACGCCCGAGTCACCGTCGATCCACAGGAGCCGTCCGCTCTCGTCTCCGATGGCGACGACGGTCCCCGCATCAGCGGCGGGCTGCACGAGGAGATCGGAGATGAGCGGCATCACGGGAGCCAACGCGTGGCCTTCGCGATAGCTTCGGAGCTCGTCCTCCCCCAGCACGCTTTCCACCGCGGCATCTTCGCGACGTGGATGCGTACGGAAGGAACGGCGCCACGAGTCTTCCACGACGTCGCGCGCTGCCCCCTGCCCCGCGGGCACCCGCTCCCCTGTCCGCACGTCCACCCACTCCCTTATGTGTGCCGTGCCTCACAGTGTACGCGGGGGGCTCTCTGCCCGCGCCCAGCAAGGTTGCACGAACGTTGCACCCTGCCGGACGCCCGCGGCGTCAGATGGGCTGGGTCATATCGACCACTAACCCCATTGCCGCGCTTTCACGGACGGAGGCGATCACGTGCTTGACGGCGTCGAGAGACTGGAGACCCTGCGCGACCGCGACCACCACCCCCTCGGCGGACCTCAGCTGAACCCGGTAAAGCCTTGCTTCATCCTTGAGCACCTCGAACCTCGCTGCCACGGCACGCCCCTTCGCCTGTCAACCAAGTACCCACTTTCGACCCGGCTTCGTTGCTGGGTCAGGTCATAGACGCTATCGTGCGCGGTCCGCTTGCGATACCCCTACTGGCGAGTATTGGGCGCAGTCACAGCTTATTTTCGCATTATGACTGCTGGTTTAGCGGTAAGGCGCATCCGCGAATTTCTTGACTCGCGAGAAAGCGCTTGTGTGATTTAGATTACGCCGCTGACCTGCGGAAACGCTTACGCCACCAAGTCCTTACGGGGCGCTCATGCAGTCGAAACGGACCGGAAATGCCCGTGGCTGAGACTGAAGCAGTCGGAACACCACTGACGCTTGAAGGAGCACCTGATGACCAGCGAGACCCACCGCCGCATCCGGAAGCTCAGCGAACTCCGTCGCGGGGACCTCATCGAGGCCCGCAGCGGAGTCACTGTCCTCCGGGGGACCGTCTACGACACCGCGCCAGGCATCGGCCTCGTCTGGATACGGGACGAGGACACCCACTACCGACGCGCAATCCAGGAGGAGGACTTCTCCCTCTGGTACGTCCAGGCAGATGTCACCTACAAGGGCAGCGACCTCGTCGCCTGACCTCAACCTCCAGCAACCGACTGGATGACCAGGATCTCCTGCCCATCCATCACAGCGGTGTCGAGCCCCTGGCGCCGCCGCACATCATCGCCGTCCACGTACACGTTGACGTACCGTCGGA
Organism: Sinomonas sp.; assembly: GCF_036848755.1. Lineage (NCBI taxonomy): Bacteria > Bacillati > Actinomycetota > Actinomycetes > Micrococcales > Micrococcaceae > Sinomonas > Sinomonas sp. The sequence continues at coordinate 48,829 of NZ_DAIUJO010000008.1, forward strand.
GCTGACCCCGCTCGTCGCGCAGCCTGCGCCCGAGGATCGGGTAACGGCCGGCCAAATCGTCGAAGGCGGCCCGCACGGAGCTGACGCCGTTCAGGGCGAACTCCGTGCGGCCGCCTGCCACCTCCGCCAAGACCGTCGGCAGCACGAGCGTGACCACAGCTCAGCCCGCCGCCGGCCGGCCGGCCGACCCGCCGTCGTTGGTCCCACCAGCGGCGCCTGCCGCACCCGCGGCCTCGAGCGCGCCCGCGGCGTCTAGCACTGCCGCCCGCACGCACAGGACGTCGGGCAGCCGCGAGGCGACCTCGACAAAGGTCTCGCCCTCGTCCCCGCTCGCGTACACGGAGCCGCCGCGCGTCCCGAAGTAGACACCGGTCGGGTCGCCCCCGTCGACGGCGGCCGCGTCGCGGAGTACCACGTTGAAATCCCGCGCCGGCAGCCCGCCGTCGAACTTGCGCCACGTCTCGCCGGCGTCGTCCGTCCGATGCACAGCCAGATGGCCCTCGGGAGCGATCCGCTCGTAATCCGAAATCAGCGGAATGACCCACGCGGTCCCGCTCCGTTGCGGATGGGTCAGCATGACGAAGCCGAAGTCGGCCGGGAGGCCCTCCGCGATCGAGACCCACTGCTCGCCCTGATTGTCGCTCCGGAAGACCCCCCGGTGATTCTGCGCGTACAGGCGTCCGTCCGCGTCGGCCGCGATCTTATGGACGCACTGTCCCATCTCGGGCTCCGGGTCGGGCAGGAAGTATGCGGAGATCCCCTTGCTCGCCCGCTCCCAGCTCTCCCCGCCGTCCCGGCTGCGATAGACGCCCCCGGTGCTCATCGCCACGTGGACGAGTTGGGGGTCGTGCCGGTCGGGAACGATGGAATGCGCCGCCGCGCCGCCGTATCCGGCTCCCCAATCGCCTTTGTCGGGATGCTCCCAGAGGGCCCGATTGAGCTCGAACGTCTCACCGCCGTCTGTCGACTTCCACACGGAAATGGGTTGGGCGCCCGCCCAGACGACGCCAGGACGGTCCGCGGCGTCAGGGAGGATCTGCCAGATGCGTTCGACGGCGGCATCGTCGCCCTCCGCAAACCCGATCGAACCCTGTTCCGGCTCCGTCCACGTCGAGCCCAGATCGTCGGAGTGAACGACCGCCGGGCCGAAGTGCTCGGACCGGACGCCCACGAGCAGCCGTGTGTGGCCACCCCGCGTGTCGATGCCGATGGCAGGGATCTCCTGCATGAGGAATTGCGGTTCGGAGAGTTCCCAGGCACGCCGGTCTGTGCTCGTCGCCAGCCACAGGCCCTTCTTCGTGCCGATGGCCAAAAGATATCGAGGGTTGTCCATGGGGAATATCCGAGCACGGGAGCAAGAACGGGGCAAGGGTGGGAACCTCGGGAGCCACCGAGAACGGCGCTCCGGGCTTCGAACCGGAGGGTCTAGGAGTCGACTCCCAGCTTCATGACCAGAAATGGTGGCGAAATCTACCGGGCTTGTCTAGGCTGGACGGTAGGCCGTAGGCCGCCAAGACAGGCCAAAGGCCCCCAAGAACCGCCCCGGAGCGCGCACCCCCCAATCGTCGCTCCGGGGCTTCTTAGTTTCTGCGCCCGCCAAAGCCGGTGTACGGGGGTCCTTCTTTGCGGGGGGTGCCCTGTATGGGTGGCGTCGGGCGGCCGGGTGGCGTCGGGCGGCCGGGTGGTTTCGGGCGGGTGGGTGGTTTCGGGCGGGTGGTGCTGGGTGGGGTGGTGGTTAAATGC
>NZ_DAIUJO010000009.1:0-14567 GCF_036848755.1 Sinomonas sp.
CCAATCTCATGACGCAGAACAACCATCTTGCGCTCCTTCTTCTCTTCAGGGGCGATTTCAGCCAAGCCCACATCGCGCCAGCGGACTACGCCATTGACGGTTACGGGCTGCTTGACCATATGAATCAGTGCGCTCCTTATTGGCGGGGCCCGGCCTCCCGGGCTTCCGTGTGACCCATCCTAATGCCGCCCATTCGTGACGACACTAGAGAAAACTCTCCGGCGTGATGGTTTGTTCCCCGGCCACGCCCGAGCCAACCCAAAGTCACAGCTCGCTCTCAGCTGATGGCGGCGAACAGCAGCTCGAGTGCGGCGTCCCGCGCAGCTTGCCGGATCTCCCCGCGCGACCCCGAGAAGTGGCATTCGCGCACCGCGGTGCGGTCGGGGCCCGCCACGGCGACAAATACCGTGCCGACCGGCTTGCCGTCCAAGGCGTCGGGGCCGGCGACCCCCGTCGTCGATACCCCATAGTCGGCTCCGCAGGCCGCTCGCGCCCCCTGCGCCATCTGCCGCGCGACCTCGGCATCCACCGAGCCGACCTCCGCGAGGAGCTGCGGTGAGACGTCGAGCAGGCCTGCCTTGACCTCGCTCGCGTAACTCACGACTCCGCCGCGCAGCATCCCGGAGGCGCCTGGGACGTCGGCGAGCGTCGCTGCGACAAGCCCGGCGGTCAGCGATTCCGCCGTGGCTGCCGTGACGCCCTTGGCGATGAAGGCCGCGACCACGTCTTGGGCTCGAACAGTCATCCTCGGTTCACCTTGCCCTCAGCGCCTCGGCACGGAGGCGTGCCGCTTTGAGCACGTAATCGGCTCCGGTCACGACCGTCACAGCGACAGCAGCCAGCATGACGACGAGCGCGACCACGGGAACCGCCGGGGCCACCAGCCGCAGCGGAAGGAGGAACAGAACGAGTGCGATCGTCTGCAGCACCGTCTTGAGCTTCCCGCCGGAAGACGCCGGCATCACGCCGTAGCGGATCACGACGAAACGCAGGGCTGTGATGCCCCATTCGCGGACGAGGATCACCAGGGTGATCCACCACGGGAGCTCGCCCAGCACCGAGAGCAGGACGAGCGCGGCACCCGTGAGGAGCTTGTCGGCGATGGGGTCGGCGATCTTCCCGAAGTTCGTGACGAGATTGCGGCGGCGGGCGATCTGGCCGTCGAGCTGATCGGTGTACATCGCGACGGCGAAGGCGCCTACCGCGAACCATCGCAGTGGTCCCTGCCGCGAGCCGTCCGCAAGCATGAACCAGACGAACACGGGTACGAGGACGATCCTGAACATCGTCAGGACGTTCGGCAGATTCCAGATCTGCGACGGCACCGTTCCGTTCTGCTCAGGACCCCTCTGCTCGGGCGGCGGCGCGTTGGTCACTAACCCAGACTAGCGGCCGGTGAGCTGCCAGGCGTCCTCGCCGCCGTCGTCGTCCTCGTCGTAGTAGTCCACGGCTTGGGTCCTGTCGTCCAGATCCGCGGCCACGAGGTCCTCGGCGTAGGGCGAGTCGACCGCCTGATCGCCGAGACGGTGGTTGGCGTTCGCGTTGTCCGCAAGGGCCTGCTCGGCGTGGCTCGCCGGAGAGGCGGACGACGGCGAGTCCTCGCCCCGGAGCGCGGCCAGCACCGCGGGCAGGTCGTCCGGCTTGACCAGGACGTCGCGCGCCTTCGAACCCTCCGACGGGCCGACGACGCCGCGGCTCTCGAGGAGATCCATGAGCCGCCCGGCCTTCGCGAAGCCGACCCGAAGCTTCCGCTGGAGCATCGACGTCGAGCCGAACTGAGTCGTCACGACGAGCTCCGTCGCCTGGAGCAGGACCTCGAGGTCGTCGCCGATCTCCTCGTCGATCTGCTTCTTCTCGGGCTCGGCCGCGACGTCCTCGCGGTACGTCACCTGCAGCTGGCCCTTGACGTGCTCGACGACCTGATGGATCTCCGACTCGGAGACCCAGGCGCCCTGCACGCGCATCGGCTTCGAGGCCCCCATGGGGAGGAAGAGGGCGTCACCCTGACCGATGAGCTTCTCCGCGCCCGGCTGGTCGAGGACGACTCGCGAGTCTGTCACGGACGACGTCGCAAACGCCATGCGTGAGGGGACGTTCGCCTTGATGAGGCCGGTCACGACGTCGACCGACGGCCTCTGGGTCGCGAGCACGAGGTGGATGCCCGCCGCGCGCGCGAGCTGGGTGATGCGGACGATCGAGTCCTCGACGTCCCGCGGGGCGACCATCATGAGGTCCGCGAGCTCGTCGACGATCACGAGAAGGTAGGGATAGGCCTTGATCTTTCGCTCGGAGCCCGGTGGGGGCACCACCTTGCCCGCGCGCACCGCCTTGTTGAAGTCGTCGATGTGCTTGAAGCCATAGTTTGCGAGGTCGTCGTAGCGGGCGTCCATTTCGCGCACGACCCACTGGAGCGCCTCGGCCGCCTTCTTCGGATTCGTGATGATCGGCGTGATGAGGTGCGGCACGCCCTCGTAGGCCGTGAGTTCGACGCGCTTGGGGTCGACCATGACCATGCGGACCTCGTCGGGCGTCGCCCGCACGAGGATCGAGGTGATCATCGAGTTCACGAACGACGACTTGCCGGCACCCGTGGCACCCGCGACGAGCAGGTGAGGCATCTTCGCAAGGTTTGCGACGACGAAGCCGCCCTCGACGTCCTTCCCGACCCCCATGACCATGGGATGGTCGGTGCGCCGGGCGTTCTGGCTGCGCAGGACGTCGCCGAGAGAGACCGTCTCACGGTCGGTGTTGGGGATCTCGATGCCGATCGCGCTCTTGCCCGGGATCGGGCTCAGAATGCGCACGTCGGAACTCGCCACGGCGTACGCGATGTTCTTGCTCAGCGCGGTGACCTTCTCGACCTTCGTCCCGGACGCGAGCTCGATCTCGTACCGCGTGACCGTCGGGCCCCGGCTGAAGCCCGTCACTTCGGCGTCGACGTTGAACTGCTGGAGCGTGTTGGTCAGCGCTGCGACGATCGCGTCGTTGGCCTCGGTGCGCTCCTTCGGGGCCGTGCCCTGAACGAGGAGCTCCGACGACGGGAGGGTGTACGTGACGTCGCCGGCAAGCTGGAGCTGCTCGGTGCGCTGGGGAATGGGCGACGGCGGTGCGGCCGGGGGCCGGGGAGCGGACGGCACGACGGGGCCGCCCTGAGCGACGGCTGCGGGAACTGCGACGGTCGGAATCGATTCCGTGGCATCCTCCGGCGCCTTCGCGTCGGGGCCCTTGCCGCCGCCGCGGGCGGCCCTGATCTTCTCGATCGCCGCCTCTGCCTGCGAGCGGCCCGGCGCGGGCAGGGCCTCGGTCCGGTCGGCCTCCCCGACCACGGCCTGCTCGTAGGGCTCGTCGCCCGCGAAGCCGTCCGCAAGTTCCGCATCGTCGGCCGCGTCGTCGCGGCCGAAGAGCCGGCGCTTCTTCTTGGGCGCCTTCTCGGGGCTCCGCGCAGCCTCACGGGCTCGCCGCTCGGAGTCGTAGAGATAGCTGCGATCGTGGGCGCCGTCGTCGTCGTGGTCCACGAGGTCCTCGCCCACGAGGTGATTCCAGGCTCCCCGGAGCCGCCGCGGGATCGCCGTGAACGGCGTCGCCGTGACGATCAGAACGGAGACGAAGGCCAGGAACGAGTAAACGACGAGCGGAACTGCCGGGTGAATGGACGCCAAGAGCGAAGCCGCGAGGAACCCGAGCATGCCCCCCGCACGGCGCAGCCCGTCGAAGCCGTCGGAAACTGACGGAAGGCCCCCGATGACATCGGCGATACCGGTGCCTGAGAAGGCCATGATCAAGAAGCCGATGCCGACGCGGTTGTTCCCGCGCTGGTCCTCAGGATGGCGGAACAGCCGGAAGGCGCAGACGGCGAGCATGAGAGGGAGCACGAGCGAGATCCAGCCGAAGGTCCCGTTCACGACCGCATAGACCACGTCCGGGAACCAGCCGTGCCAGCCCCACCACGCGAAGGTCGCGATGAACACGGCCAGTGCGAGATTGAACAGCCCAGCGCCGTCCCTGCGGGCCTCAGGATCGACGTCGCTCACGTCCGTGCCGATGCGCCGCACTCCTGCACCCACCGCGTGGGCGACGCCCTGCCACGCTCCCCCGATCACCCGGGCGAGCCAGGGCTGGCCGGAGTCCCGGGTCGTGACGCCGGAGGACCTGCCCGACGGGCGCTTCGATCCGGAGCCGGAGCTCCTGGCTGGGCCGGAGCCCTTGGCGGGGCCGGAGCCCTTGGCCTGGCCGGATCGGGGAGCGCGGCCGGACCGAGTGGTGGGTGGCGCGGAAGAGGTGCGAGTCGCCATGATCCCTACGGTAGCGCGGAAGGCCGCCGAATCCGGGGACATCCACGACAGGCGTCCTCAGTTCGGCGGCCCTCGTCCGGCCCGCGGTATCCGATCAGGCCTCGAGCACGACCGGAATGATCATCGGGCGCCGCCGCAGCTTGCGGCTCACCCACGTGCCGATCACGCGCCGCACCACTTGCTGGAGCTGGTAGGCCGTGTGGTCCGGCTTTGCGAGGATCGCCTCCTCGAGCGCCTCGTTGACCTTTGGAATGATGTCGTCGAAGACGGCGTCGTCCTCCGCCACGCCACGGGCATGGATCTCGGGGCCCGAGACAACCTTGCCCGTCGAGCGGTTCACGACCGTGATGACCGAGATGAAGCCCTCGTCGCCCAGGATCCGGCGGTCTTTGAGATCGGCGTCGGTAATGGCACCGACGCTGCTGCCGTCGACGTACACGAAGCCGACCTCAACCTGCCCCACGATCCGCGCCCGCCCGTTCGCGAGGTCGACGACGGTGCCGTTGTCCCCGAGGATGACGCTGTCGGGCTCCATGCCCGTCTCGAGCGCGAGGTTCCCGTTCGCGATGAGATGGCGCGTCTCGCCGTGGACGGGCATCGCGTTGAGGGGCTCGATGATGTTGTAGCAGTAGAGGAGCTCCCCCGCCGCCGCGTGGCCCGAGACGTGGACCTTGGCGTTGCCCTTGTGGACGACGTTCGCGCCGAGCTTGAGCAGGCCGTTGATGACGCGGAACACCGCGTTCTCGTTGCCCGGGATGAGCGACGACGCGAGGATCACCATGTCCCCCGGCGTCACCTGCACCCGGTGATCGCCGTTGGCCATCCGCGACAGGGCGGCCATCGGTTCGCCCTGGGAACCCGTCGACATGAGGACGAGCTGGTGGTCCGGGTAGTCCTCGATGTGCTTGATGTCGACCAGGATGCCCGGAGGGACATCGAGGTAGCCGAGTTTCGCGGCAATCGTCATGTTCCGCACCATGGAGCGCCCGACGAAGGCGACCTTGCGGCCGTGGTGGTGGGCGGCGTCGAGCACCTGCTGCACTCGGTGGACGTGGGACGAGAAGCTCGCGACGATGATCCGCTTGCGCGCCTGGCCGAACAGTCGGTCGAGCACAGGCCCGATCTCCTTCTCGGCCGTCGTGAAGCCCGGGATGTCCGCGTTCGTCGAATCGGCCATCAGGAGGTCCACGCCCTCCTCGCCCAACCGCGCGAAGTGCCGCAGGTCGGTGATGCGCCCGTCGAGCGGGAGCTGGTCCATCTTGAAGTCACCCGTGTGGAGCACGTTTCCGCCCGCCGTGCGGATGAACACCGCGAGCGCGTCGGGAATCGAGTGGTTGACTGCAACGAACTCGGTCTGGAAGGGACCGAAGTCGAGGACCTGGCCCTCTTCGACGACGCGCAGGACCGGGGTGATGCGGTGCTCGGCGAGCTTCGCCTCGACGAGGGCGAGCGTGAGCTGCGACCCCACGAGGGGAATGTCCCGGCGATGCCGGAGGAGGTAGGGGACAGCCCCGATGTGATCCTCGTGCCCATGGGTGAGCACGCAGGCCACGACGTCCTGGATGCGGTTCTCGATGTAGGAGAAGTCCGGCAGGATGAGGTCCACGCCGGGCTGGTTCTCTTCCGGGAAGAGGACGCCGCAGTCGACGATGAGGAGCTTGCCGTCGATCTCGAAGACGGCCATGTTGCGGCCGACCTCGCCCAGTCCCCCAAGGGGTACGATCCGCAGCGTGCCCTGCGGCAGCTTCGGCGGTGTTGTGAGGACCGGGAGGGCAAGTTGGGTCATTGCTTCTTCTTTCTAGGCACAAGCCATGTAGCTAAGCACCGGCCATCTAGGCAAAGTCCATTCCGGCTTCGGCCAGATCGGCTCGGATGAGGGCGAGCTCCGCGTCGCCCGGCTCCACCAGCGGGAGTCGGACAGTGGAGGTGGGCAGGACTCCCTGCCACGTGAGAACTTGCTTGGTCGCGACCGCGCCCTGGACGCGGGTCATGACGCCCCGAATCACGGGGTCGAGTTCGAAGTGGATCCTGCGGGCCGTGGCGAAGTCGCCGGCGAGGGCGGCGTCCACGAGAGCGCGGAACTGCTTGGTCGCGACGTGGGCCGTGACGCTGACAACGCCGAGCGCTCCCGCAGCCATCCACGGGAGGGTGAGGCCGTCGTCGCCGGAGTAGACGGCGAGGCCGGTCTTGGCGAGGACCCGGGTGATCGAGGCGAAGTCTGCCTTGGCATCCTTGAGGCCCTGGATGTTCGGGTGCTCGGCGAGCCGCAGGATCGTCTCGGTCGCGATCGGGATGCCCGTGCGCCCGGGGATGTCGTAGAGCATCACGGGTAGCTCGGTTGCGGACGCGATGGCCTCGAAATGGGCCTGGACGCCTGCCTGGCTGGGCTTGTTGTAGTAGGGGGTGACAAGGAGGAGGCCATCCACCCCGAGGTCCGCTGCCCGGCGCGAGAGCCTGATGGAGTGGCGAGTATCGTTCGTTCCGGTTCCGGCGATGACCTTGGCCCGGCCACCGACGGCCGCGAGGACCGCCTGGAACATGCCGAGGTTCTCCTCGTCCGTGAGGGTCGAGGTCTCTCCGGTGGTGCCCGTGACGACCAAGCCGTCGCACCCGTCGTCGACAAGCTTCGCTGCCAGCTGACCCGCCGCTTCGTAGTCGACCTCGCCGTCCTTGGTGAAAGGGGTCACCATGGCGGTCAGGAGAGTGCCGAAAGTTTGCGTCCGGATGTCAGAGTCAGCCATGCTCAAAACGTTACCCTGTCGCGGCACGTCCTGGACAACGAGGACTGCCCGGTTTACCGCCGGTAACGGTCGAGCGCGGACCTGAAGAGAAGGGCCGAGACGACCTCTGGGCCGGTTCCCCGCGAGTGGGTCATCCGGTGCCCGTCGGGACCCCACACGCCGCTCCCCCCGCACGACGGGCCCAGAGAAGTCCTCCCGGCGGCATTGGCGAGGAGGGCGAAGAAGCGGCTGTCCATTGCTCGGGCGCCGAAATGCAGGTCAAGGCGCCGCTCCTCCCCCACGACGTAGACGGCGGACGCCGCGTAGAGATCGGCGCCGGCCTCCGCGGCCTCGGCGGCGTGCGTCGGCTTCGCGACGTCGAAGCACACCGCGAGCGCAATGCTCCATCCGTCGACGTCGACCAGCGTCGGCCCTTTCCCCGGCTCGAAGTAGTGTTGTTCGTCACCATGGAGGTGCGTCTTCGGCGCGATGAGGGGAATAGTGCCGGGCCGCAGGAGCACGGACGCAAGACGCGGGGTGCCATCAGGCTCCCGCACCGCTGCACCGACGACGGCAACGATCCCCATGTCCTCGCATGCCGCCTGGACCTCGGCGAGTTCGACCGACGGGTTCGTCAGCCAGCAGGCATCGTCGTCGAGCCGCGAGAGGTCGTAGCCGATGAGTGACAGCTCGGGGAAGACGGCGATCCGGGCCCCGTGGCCGTCGGCGTCTTCGAGGGCCCTGACGTGGGCGGCGATATTGGCCGAGATCCCGCCCTGGCTCGACTCGTACTGCACGGCTGCGACGGTGAGCTCAGCGGACATGCGGCCCATATTAGGGCATCAGCATGGGAGCCTCAGCGGGCTTGGAGCAGGACCACGAGACGGGCCTCGGCAGCGCGACGAAGCCCGTCGGCCCACGCCGCGAGGCGCCCCGCCGCAAGGGAGAACTCGACAAGTTCGCTCGGCCTGAGGACCTCGACATCCGCTTCCCCGAGTCGGCGCGCGGTTTCGGCGGCAAGGGGCTCGTTGGCGTCGGATGCGCCCCCGGGCGACCAGGCCTCGGGATCCGGGGCCACCTCACCGCGGGACAGGTGCGGTGGGGTGGCCCCGGAAGTCTTGGGCTGTGCCTCCATACCCCCGAGGATAATCGAATACGTCTTCGAATGGCAAGGGTGAGATTCGAACTGGGGGGCGCCGCCCAGGGGTGTCGGCGCTGGAGGGCGCGCCTCGCGTGAGAGCATGAGGGCCATGTCAGCGCGAAGACCGGCCTCCCGAACGGCCGGCACCGCTGTGCACGGGAGGGCCTTGGCCCACGGGCGTCTCCTGGGAGTGGATCTCGCGCGCGGAGCGGCCCTCCTTGCCCTGATGGCGGTGCACCTGCTGCCGATCATGCAACCCGGCCCGGCGGGGCAGCCCGAACCGACCTGGGCCGGTCTCGTCTTCTCGGGGCGGACCTCGGCGCTCTTCGGGGTGCTCGCGGGAGTCTCCCTCTCGCTCGGCGTCCCGGCTGCGGAGCGCCGCCTTGGGCTCGCGCTCCGCGGCGGGGTGATCGCCGCCGTCGGACTCTGCCTCGGCACGCTCCACGTCGGCATCGCCGTCGTGCTGGTGCAGTTCGGAGCGCTCTTCTGCTGCGTGATTCCCGCGCTGCGGCTCCGGCAGCGCGCCCTCGGGCTTCTCGCCTCGACGTGGATCCTCCTTGCACCGATCGCCGCCTACCTCGCGCGGCCATGGCTCATGGTGAATGGCCACCCGGTGCAGCTCGGGCACAACCCGACGTGGCCGGACTTGGCCGATCCCGCGCGCCTTGCCGCCGACGTCTTCGTCAACGGCAGCCTTCCGGTCCTCGAGTGCTTCGCGTACCTGCTGGTCGGGCTGTGGCTGGGGCGGCTCCCGCTCCGCCGCGCTGACCTTCAGGCCGGCCTCGTGCTCGGGGGCGCGGCGGCTGCGGTCCTCGCGAAGGCCGCCGAGTGGGCGCTCATGGTCCCTTTGGGCGGCCGTGCAGCGCTGCTCGCGACTCCTCAGGCCAGCCAATGGCCCCTCGAAGCCATGCTGCGCGTCAATCTCCTCGGCGTGCAGCAGACGGGAAGCGTCTGGTGGCTCGCGACCGCGGCCCCGCATTCAGGCACGACTCTCGATCTCCTCCACACCTCAGGGACCTCGGCGGCTGTGCTCGGTGCGTTCCTGCTGATCGCCCGGGTGCGCCCGCTCGAGCGCACGGGTATCCTGCTGCCCCTCGCTGGCGCCGGAGGCATGACTCTGACCCTCTATACGCTGCACGTGTGGGCGGTCTCGTGGTCGGAAGCGGGCGGCACCCCGGCGCTTGAGCAGGCCGGGCTTCTGGCCGTCCACGTCGTCGTCGTGCTCGCCGTCGGCCTGCTGTTCAGGGCGAACGGGTGGCGCGGTCCGCTCGAATGGGTGACGCACGGCGCATATCGCCTCGGCGCGCGGACGAGGCGTCCGGGGATAGGGCAGGGATCACCGCGCCTCAGTGCCCAGCGTCAGGGGCCCCCGTAGTCCCGCGATGGAGGGCGATCGCCCGACGCATGGCTGCACGCGCGCGTTTGCGGTCGCCGGAGGCGTCATAGGCGAGGCCCAGGCGATACCACGAGCGCCAGTCCTCAGGCGCGGCCTCGGTCTCAGCCTTGTACGTGGGGAATTCGGCGTCGGCCGACGAGCGGACGATGCGGCCGCCGGGGGTCCGCGGGAGGGCATCCACGGGCAGGCCGCCCTCGGCGTCGAGCTCGCGGCCCAGCCGCTCGAGCCCGGTGCCGAACATGATCTCTCGGACAAGGGCCCACGCCCCGATGATCGGCAGCACGAGATACGCAGCCCCAATGGCCTTGGCGATGGGCTGCGGGTCGACCAGGAGGAGGAACGCCCGATTGAAGGTGAGCACGAGGTAGAACACGAGCAGCAGGGCGACGCCCGCGACCCACAGCTTGGTTCGGTGTTCCTTGAGCCAGTCCACGCTCAGAGCCCCAGATCCAGGTAGCCGTCGAGGCCGACGGTCAGGCCCGGATGCCCGGCGGCCCGGCGAAGGCCCAGGAGGACTCCGGGCATGAACGACGCACGGTCGAACGAATCATGGCGGATCGTCAGCTGCTCCCCCTGTCCCCCGAACAGGACCTCCTGATGGGCGACGAGTCCCCGGAGCCGCACAGCGTGCACCCGGACACCGTCGACGTCGGCGCCCCGGGCGCCGTCGAGCTGCTTCTCGGTCGCATCGGGCGACGCGCCGAGACCTGCTTCGGCACGGTTCGCGGCGATGAGCTGGGCGGTCCGCACCGCGGTGCCGGAGGGAGCGTCGACCTTGTCAGGGTGGTGGAGCTCGACGATCTCGACCGACTCGAAGTAGCGGGAAGCCTTTGCAGCGAACGCCGTCGCAAGGACGGCGCCGAGCGCGAAGTTCGGCGCGACGAGCACGCCGACGCCCGAGTGCTCCGCCAGCAGAGAACGCAGCGCGTCGAGTCGCTCCGGCGTCCACCCAGTGGTGCCGACAACGGCGTGCAGGCCATGCTCGACGGCGAAGCGGACGTTCCGCTCGGTGACATCGGGCACCGTGAGATCGACGACGTAGCGGGCCCCGGCGTCGACCATCACCTCGAGGGCGTCGTCGCGCCCCAGCGCGGCCACGAGCTCCAGGTCCGGGGCCGCGTCGATGGCCTTCACCGCCTCGGAACCCATGCGCCCATGTGCGCCCAGCACTGCCACCGGAAGTCGTTCTGCCATGGGTTCAAGCCTAATCGAGCGCGTCAGCCCAGCGCGGCCACCCACTCCTTGCCGCCGTCGTCGAAGAACTGCTCCTTCCAGATGGGCACCTCGGCCTTGACCCGGTCCACGAGGTCCGAGCAGAGCCGGAACGCCTCGCCGCGGTGCGCCGATGAGACGGCGCACACGAAGGCGACGTCGCCGACCCCGAGGTCGCCGACGCGGTGCGCGATCCACACGCGCATCGCGCGCTCGGCCGCCCCGTACCGTTCGAAGTGCTCGGAGACCACCCCGTCCACCACATCGCGGAGGGTCGCCTCCGCCGTCGGGTGCGCAGTGTAGTGGAGCCGCAGGACGCCCCGGCCCTCGTCGTGGTCGCGCACGATCCCTGCGAAGGAGACGACGGCGCCGGCGTCCGCGGCGTCAACCGCGTGCCGGGCCGCGGACTCGTCAAGGCGCTCGGCGGAGATCCGTGCGTGCACAATCTCGACCCGCCCTGAGGCGCTTTCAGTGGCCATGTCCGCCCTCCAGCTGGTCGCACAGGTGGCCGATGAGCGGATCCAGCACGGTGAGCCCGTCCATGACGCCGGACGGCGAGCCCGGGAGGTTGACGACGAAGGTCCTCCCCGCGACCCCGGCGTGGCCGCGGCTGAGCGCGGCGAGCGGCGTCTTGGCCGCTCCCGCACGTCGGATGGCCTCCATGATGCCCGGAACCTCGCGGTCGAGCAGCGGGAGCGTCTCCTCGGGCGTGGCGTCGTCAGGGCTCAGACCCGTGCCGCCGCTCGTCACGACGACGGACGGCGCGAGCGCCAGGAGGGCGCGGAGCGCGGCGCCGACAGACGGGCCGTCGGGCACCACTGCGGCGGGCACGACGTCGAAGCCGTGTTCGACAAGCCAGTCCGTGATCACGGGTGCCGACTGGTCCTCGTAGACTCCCGTCGCCGCCCGGGTCGACGCGATGACGATCCCCGCACGGCGCGTCACGCGTGCTCCCCTGCCGGAAGCTCCCAGTCGCCGCTCTTCCCGCCGCTCTTGGCCAGCACCTTGACCTCGCCGATCACGGCGTGCTTGTCGACGGCCTTGACCATGTCGTAGACGCCGAGTGCGGCGACCGAAGCAGCGGTGAGGGCCTCCATCTCGACTCCGGTCACTCCGCGCGTCTTGACGGTCGCCAGGACGCGGACGGAGCTCTCGGAGAGTTCGAAGTCCACGGTCACCTTGGAGATCGGGAGGGGGTGGCACAGTGGAATGAGTTCTGGCGTCTTCTTGGCGGCCATGATGCCGGCCACGCGCGCGACGGCGAGCGCGTCGCCCTTGGGAAGGCCGCCCTCGGACAGGAGCGAGATGACCTCGGTCGTCGTGCGCAGCACGGCCTGGGCGGTCGCCTCGCGGCTCGTCTCGGGCTTCTCGCTCACGTCGACCATGTGCGCGCTGCCGTCCGCGCGCACATGTGTGAGGCTCTGGGTGGGTTCGGAGTCGTTCACAGGAGCCATACTTCCACGCTGGCCCCAACGGGGAGCTCCGTCACGTCCTCGGGAACGAGCACGAGCGCGTCCGAGGCGGCAAGCGCGCCCAGGAGGTGCGAGCCCGGCCCGCCCACGAGGCTGACGCGCCCGTCGGTCAGCAGGCGCGCGCGCCGCACCTGGAGTTTGCGGGAGGGTGAGTCGAGGGGGTCCGCGAGAGGGAGCCGGAGGCGGGGACGGGGCGCCGGTGCCCCGAGGAGCTCCGCGAGGACCGGCCTCAGGAGGATCTCCCACGAGACCCAGCAGCTCACGGGATTTCCGGGGAATCCGAGGAACGGGACACCGCCCACGGTCCCGATTCCCTGCGGGCCCCCCGGCTGCAGGGCGAGATGGACGAACTCAACGTCTGCCCCGGCGAGCGCGAGCTTGGTGGCCTCGAACGCCCCCTTCGAAACCCCGCCGGTGGTGACGAGCAGGTCCGCGGATTCGGCGGCTCCTGCGAGCGCGGCGCGGAGGGCGTCGGGCTCGTCGCTGCGGACCGCCGTCGCCCTGGCGTCGATCCCCGCCTCGCGGAGCGCCGCCACCAGGAGCGTGCCATTGGAGTCGTAGATCTGGCCGGGCGAAAGCGGCTCGCCGGGCACGGCGAGCTCGGCCCCGGTACTGAGGACGGCGACCCGGAGCGGCGGCCGGGCGGGCACCTCGGCGAGACCGAGCGCGGCGGCGAGGCCGAGCTGAGCCGGGCCGAGCCGCGCCCCGGCGGCGAGGACGACGTCGCCGGCAGCCACGTCGCTCCCGGCGCGCCGCACGAAGGTGCCGGGCTCGACCGAAGGCAGGACGACGCGCGCATGATCCGACAGCTCTGCGGCGTCGGGGAAGCGCGGAGGCCGCGCCCGTTCGACGGGAACCACGGCGTCGGCCCCTTCGGGCAGCATGGCGCCGGTCATGATGGGCGCGGCCTGCCCCCGTGCGAGTGGAACCGGGACGGCGCCGGCCGGGATGGGCTCCGCTGCGGCGAACTCATGCCCCGCCGCGAAATCCGCGCTGCGCACCGCAAAGCCGTCCATCTGCGAGTTGTCGAAGGGCGGGAGGCTCAGCGGGGCGATCAGGTCCGTGGCGAGGGCGAGGCCGAGGGCCCGGTCGAGGGGGCGAACCACGGGCTCCCTCCGGGCGAGCGGGGCGAGGAGGGCCCGGATGGACCTCCTGTGGTCGTCGACGCTCGTTCCCATGCCTCAAGCTCCTGCCTCGATGGTGACGGTGTGGTAGCCGGTCGCGCCGTCGGGCGGCGGGGGGGCCGTCTGACCCGTTTGGAGGGCGCCCGTCCCGTCCGTGGCACGCACGGTGATCTGGTGCTTCCCCGTGGAGAGGTGCACCTTCGCCGACCATTGGTACCACGTGTCCCGCGAGATCCCGGTTCCGAGCGTGGCGGGCTGCCATGGGCCTTCGTCGACCATGACCTCGACCTTGGAGATGCCGCGGTGCTGAGCCCACGCCACTCCGCCGATCATCACCTCGCCCGCTGCGACCCGGGCGGCGTCCTTCGGAACGTCGATCCGCGACGACGTCTTGATGGGGCCGCGCTCGGACCACCCGCGGGTGGACCAGTAGGCCTGGTCGGCGGCGAACGTGGTGACCTTGAGCTCGCTGACCCACTTCGTCGCGGAGACGAAACCGTAGAGGCCGGGCACGATCATCCGGACAGGGAACCCATGCTCGGGCGGGAGCGGCTCCCCGTTCATGGCGATCGCGAGCATCGCGTCGGTCCCGGGGTCCCTCAGCACCTCGAGTGGCGTGCTCGCCGTGAAGCCGTCCACACTGCGCGAGAGGACCATGTCCGCCCCGGCCTTCGGGCGTGCCCGCGCGAGCAGCTCGCGGAGCGGCCAGCCGAGCCAGCGCGCGTTGCCGATGAGGTTTCCGCCGACCGGGTTCGAGACACACGCGATCGTCACGTAGCGCTCGATGAGCGGCTGGGCCAGGAGCTCCTGCCATGAGACGCTGAGCGGCTCCTCCACCATTCCCGTGACCTGGAGCGACCAGCTGTTGGGGTCCACCGAGGGGACGACGAGGGCCGTGTCAATCCGGTAGAAGTCGGGGTTGGGAGTCACGATCGGGTCGAGGCCGGAGAGCCCCACCGACGCATCGGCCGGGACGGGCGGCGCAGGCGAGGACGGAGCGGGCAGCCTGAGGGCGTCCCGCGCGGCGCTGGCCGCGAGGGCGGTGCCGCGGACGACGGCGGTCACCACACCCCCGAGCGCGACGACGACGGCGCTGCCCGCCATCGCCCGAAGGAACTTCCGGCGGGCGAGGCCCGACTCCCCTTCGCCGCCCTGGGGGCCTCCCGCTCTGCTCTCCGGCGGGTTCTCTTCCGCCGGGTTCTCTTCCGCC
>NZ_DAIUJO010000009.1:14667-49434 GCF_036848755.1 Sinomonas sp.
CGGGTTCTCTTCCGCCGGGTTCTCTTCCGCCCGAAGCGTCCCGACGAGCCACCGCACGAGGGCGGCGGCCACTGCGGCGGCCGCGACCGCGCACACGATGGCGAGGGGATTAGAGAGCGCCCTTGTCGCCACGGCCGCGATCCCCACGACCCCGATGAGGGTTGCCAGGGCCACGCCGGCGCCCGGTCGGCGGAGTTCGAAGATCCCTGCAGCCGCGCCGACCAGCAGGAGGACGATCGAGATCACGGTCACGAGGAAGGTCTTGTCGCCCGTCCCGAAGGTCTGGATCGCCCACTCCTTGGCGTTCGGGGGCGCGAGGTCCACGACGGCGCTGCCGACGGCCGAGACGGGGCTGAGCGACGGGCTGGCGAGGCCCGCGAGCAGCTCGCCGGTGAGGACTCCCGCGACGGCGGCGAGCACTCCCGCTGCGGCCGACCACCAGTACGGATGCCGCGCCGTGTTGAGCGGGGGGCGCAGCTGGGTTGCTCCCATGCGTCCAGAATAGGTCCGCATCCTGAGCGCAACCGGGGCGTGGCAGGAGTCACTGGCGTAACGTGGACCTATGACAGCAGAGCGCCCGGCATTCGAAGGGCTGCAGGACCGGTTCGGGCGCGTCGCGACCGATCTTCGGCTTTCCCTCACCGACAAGTGCAATCTGCGCTGCTCGTACTGCATGCCTGCGGAGGGTCTGGCGTGGCTCTCGAGGCAGGCCGTCCTCTCGGCCGAGGAGATCGTGCGCCTCGTCGGCATCGGCGTCGATCGCCTTGGCGTCCGCGAACTCCGGCTCACCGGCGGCGAGCCGCTCGTGCGGGCGGACGTCGTCGAGATCGTCGCGGCGCTGCGGGCCGCGCACCCTGACCTGCCCATCGCATTGACGAC
Organism: Sinomonas sp.; assembly: GCF_036848755.1. Taxonomy (NCBI): domain Bacteria; kingdom Bacillati; phylum Actinomycetota; class Actinomycetes; order Micrococcales; family Micrococcaceae; genus Sinomonas; species Sinomonas sp. The sequence continues at coordinate 15,547 of NZ_DAIUJO010000009.1, forward strand.
GAACGCCGTGGGGCTCACCGCCAAGGCCGCGCCGCTCAAGGCCGCGGGACTCACCCGGATCAACATCTCCCTGGACACCCTCCACCCCGAGACGTTCGCCCAGCTCACGCGCAGGCCCTTCTTCGACCGCGTGCTCGCGGGGATCGAGGCCGCGGACGCCGCGGGCCTCGGGCCGATCAAGATCAACGCCATGCTCATGCGCGGGATCAACGACGGCGACGGCGCGGAACTCCTCGCCTGGTGCCTCGAGCGCGGCTATGAGCTGCGGTTCATCGAGCAGATGCCCCTCGACGCCGACCACGGCTGGACCCGCGACGGGATGATCACGGCCTCCGAGATCCGCGAGCGCCTCGGCGAGCGGTTCGCCCTCTCCCCCGATCCGCGGGCGCGGGACGGCGCCCCGGCCGAACGCTTCGAGGTGCGGCCCCAAGGTGCGGCGGCCCACGAGCCGCCGCTCGGCACTGTCGGCATCATCGCCTCCGTCACGGAGCCATTCTGTGCCGACTGCAAGCGGACGCGGATCACCGCCGAGGGCAAGGTCATGAGCTGCCTCTTCTCCCGGGACGAGGTCGACCTCCGCGACCTCCTGCGCGGAGGAGCGGGCGACGACGAGATCGCGGCCCGCTGGCAGGACGCCATGTGGCTCAAGCCCCGCGCGCACGGCATGGGACACGTCGGCCTCGGCGCTCCCGACTTCGTCCAGCCCGACCGCTCCATGAGCGCGATCGGGGGCTGACGCTGAGCATGGTCATCACGCTGCGGTACTACGCGGCGGCTTCGGCCGCGGCAGGGGTCGAGAGCGAGACGCTCGAGGTTCCCGAAGGCGCGACCCTCGCCCGCGCGCTCGAGGCAGTCCGCGCCGTCGTCCGCTCACCGCGCCCGGACGCCCCGGCGCTCGCCGAGGTGCTGCGGCGGTGCTCGTACCTCGTCAACGAGGTCGCCGCCAAGGACCCCCAGCGGCGACTCGCCGAAGGCGACCTCGTCGACGTCCTCCCGCCCTTCGCGGGGGGATAGGGCGAGGATGGGCGCGTGATCTCCCAGGTCTTCACCACCTCCATTTCCGGCGAGCCCGAACTCGTCCTCGAGACCCACCATCTCCACCTCGAGGCGCCCAACTGGACGCGGGACGGGCGCGCCCTCGTCCTCAACGGCGACGGGGTCCTGTGGCGGTTCGACCTCGCGACCAACAGCCTCGACCGGATCCCGGTCTCCGACGTGCCGGAACTCAACAACGACCACGTCCTCGCCCCCGACGGCGAGCACGTCTTCGTCTCGGCCGCCGATGGGCACATCTACCGGGCGCGGCTCACGGGAGGGCGGGCGACCCGCGTCACGAACGACACCGGGCGGCTCCACTTCCTGCACGGCATCAGTCCGGACGGCGCGGCCCTCGCCTACGTGGGGCTCGAGCCCGAGGGTGGGAATCTCTGGGCGCGAGCGAACATCTTCACCATCCCGTCCCAGGGCGGCCCCGACCTCCAGCTCACGTCCGGCACGACGCCGGCCGACGGATGCGAGTTCTCGCCCGACGGGAGCTGGATCTACTTCAACACCGAGGAGTTCTCCCCGGGCCACGCCCAGATCGCACGGATTCCGGCGATGGGGGGCGACGCCGAGCAGCTCACGTTCGACGAGCGCGTCAACTGGTTCCCGCACCTGAGCCCCGACGGCACGGCGGCCGTGTACCTGAGCTATCCCCCCGGCACGCTGGGGCACCCGGGCGGCCTCGACGTCGAGCTCTGCGTAGTGGCCGACGACTGGACTGAGCCCGTACGACGACTGCCGCTCTGGGGTGGCCAGGGCACGATCAACGTCCCGAGCTGGTCCCCGACCGGGGAACGCTTCGCCTACGTCGCGTACACGGAATGAGCCCTGCTCCGGAACGAGCCCTGCTCCCACATGGTGCTCGGGGAATACGACTACAGGAGGACGACACCGGTCATCCCACGGCGTAGCGTTGAGGTATGAAGCGCATCTGGACCCGATGGCTGCCCGCGGCCGCTGTGCCAGCCGTGGCGGCGGTTGCCGTACTCGCGGGAGGTGCCTCGGCCGTGACGCCGCCGGCGCCCTCAAACCCCGAACAGGTGCTCGCCCTCGTCGCAGGGCACACCGCCCGGCAGTTCTCGGGGACCGTCGAAGAGAAGGCTGACCTCGGGCTGCCCTCGATCCCGTCGCAGGCGCTCGGCCCCGCGAGCAACAGCTCGAGCCTCGGCTCCGCCGCCACAATCCTGGAGCTGCTCACGACCTCGCACACCGCACGCGTGTACGCCGATGGACCCACGAAGCTCCGGGTGCAGGTCATGGACCAGCTCGCCGAGCGCGACGCCGTGCGGAACGGGAGGGACGCGTGGACCTACGACTCGAAGACGAACACGGCCACCCACGTGGTCCTGCCTTCGGGCGAATCGGAAACGAAGGGATCCGCTCCCGGCACATCCGCCCCCACGGGCGCCCCGAGCGTCGCCGCCCTCACGCCGGACCAGCTTGCGCAGCGCTTCCTCGCAGCGGCCGGCCCCAGCACGAACGTCACCCTTGGCCCCGCGACCACGGTCGCCGACCACGCCGCCTACACCCTGGTCCTCACGCCGAAGACCTCGGGCACACTCGTCGCCTCGGTGCAGATCTCCGTCGAGTCCCAGACGGGGCTTCCGCTCTCCGTCGACGTCTACGCGAAGGGACAGTCCGACCCGGCCTTCCACACCGCGTTCCAGAAGCTCGACCTCCACGCCCCCGACGCGTCCGTCTTCGCCTTCACGCCTCCGAGCGGCGCGACGATCAAGCAAGAACAGCTCCCCGCGCCGAAGGCGGGCTCCGGATCGGCCGCCAAGCCGACGGCGTCTCCCAAGCCCACTGAGCACGCGCGCTCTGGGCTGACAGCCGCGAAGAGCTGGGACTCCGTCGTCGTGATCCCCGCCAACAAGGTGCCCCCGGGCTTCACGGACTCGGCCATCGTGAAGCAGCTCGCGTCGCCCGTTGCTGACGGGAGGCTGCTCTCGTCGTCGCTCGTGAACATCCTCATCACGAACGACGGCAGGGTCATCGCCGGCGCCGTCCCCGCGGCGACCCTCATGGCCGCAGCGGCGAAGTGACGGCAGAGCTCGCCGTCCGCACTTCCGGACTCACGAAGCGCTTCGGGCGGCAGACCGCCGTCGACCACCTCGATCTCGCCGTTCCCCTAGGTGCTGTCTTCGGCTTCCTCGGGCCCAACGGTTCGGGGAAGACGACGACGATCCGCATGCTCTTGGGGCTCGTCTCCCCGAGCGAGGGCAGCGCGGAAGTGCTCGGCGAGGAGATGCCGGGCCGCTTGGCGAACGTACTCCCCCGAGTGGGCGCGCTCGTCGAGGGACCCGCGTTCTACCCTTTCCTCTCCGGCGAGGACAACCTCCGGCGCCTCGACACGGCCGACCTCAAGTCCCCTGCGGCGACGCAGCCAGCACGGGTGTCTCGTGCACTCGAACGGGTCGGGCTCTCGCACGCTGCGCACAAGAAGGTCCACGCCTACTCGCTCGGCATGAAGCAGCGGCTCGGCCTGGCCGCGGCGCTCCTCGCACCGCGCGAGCTGCTCGTTCTCGACGAGCCGACCAACGGGCTCGACCCTCAGGGGACTCGCGAGGTGCGCGGCCTCATCCGCTCGTTAGCGGACGACGGCACGACGGTCTTCGTCTCGAGCCACCTCCTGGCCGAGGTCGAGCAGATCTGCACTCACGCGGCCGTGCTCCGAGCCGGGCGGCTCGTCGCGCAGGGGCCCCTCGAGGAACTCCGCGGCAGCGCGCACCATCGCATCGAGGTCCGCACTCCGGACCCCGTGGTGGCCGCGGACGTCCTGCGGAAATTGGGGCTCCGGCCTGAGGCCGCGGCGCCGGGCAGCCTCGTCGCCGAAGCCGACGGCGCACCCCCGGCCGAAGACATCGTCGCCGCCCTCGTGCGCGCCGGGGCTCGCGTCAGAGGCTTCAGCGCCGCGGCCGCAAGCCTCGAGGAACGCTTCGTCGAACTCACCGGGGAGGGATTCGATGTTGCTGAGTAGCGCCTCGCCCGGGACAAGGCTCTTCGCTTCGGAGCTCTCCGTGCTGTTCCGGCGCTGGCGCACATGGGCGATGCTTGCAGCCCTCGCCGCCGTGCCGGTGCTCATCGGGCTCGCTGTCCGCTTCTCCCCCAAGGGGCCGCCGACCGGCCGCGGACCAGCCTTCCTGGACCAGATCACCGACAACGGCCTGTTCGTCGGCGTCGTCGGGCTCGTGGTCTGCACGCCGCTGTTCCTCCCGCTCACCATCGGGGTCGTAGCCGGGGATACGATCGCAGGCGAGGCCAACCTCGGCACCCTGCGCTACCTCCTCGTCGCTCCAGCGGGCCGCGTCCGCCTGCTCGTCGTCAAGTACCTCGCCTGCGCCGTGTTCTGCGTCGCCGCGGCGCTCGCCGTCGTCCTCGGAGGAGTCCTGGCGGGCCTGGCCCTGTTCCCGGTCGGCCGGGCGACCCTGCTCTCGGGCGACACGATCGGGCCGGGCGAGGCCTTGGGGCGGCTCCTCCTCATGGGCGGCTTCGCGACGGTCTCCCTGCTCGGGCTGGCCGCCATCGGCCTGTTCGCCTCGACGATGACCACAGTTCCCGTCGGCGCGATGGCCGCGACGGTCGTGCTCGCCGTCGTCTCCCAAGTGCTCGACGCGCTCGACCAGCTTGACTGGCTCCACCCCTGGCTCTTGAGCGACCACTGGCTCGACATCGCGGACCTCCTGCGCCAGCCGATCGCGTGGGGCTCCTTCGGGCAGAATGCCCTCCTTCAGGCCGCATATGTCGCGTTCTTCGGCGCGCTGGCCTACGGAAGGTTCACGACGAAGGACATCCTGGCGTAGCCCGTAGCCCGTAGCCCGTCAGAACGACAGGCCGAAGGTCTCGCTCTCGTCGAATGGCCCGACCACGGCGATGGTGCGGGGCGCGGCGGCGAGCTGCGCCGCGAGCTCGCGGACGTCGTCGGCCGTCACGGAGCGGATCTGCGCGAGCGTCTCGTCGACGTCCTGGAACTCGCCGGAAACGAGCTCTGCGCGCCCCAGCCGCGACATCCGCGACCCCGTGTCTTCGAGCGCCAGGACGATCCCGCCGGACAGCTGGCCCACTGCCTTGCGCAGCTCTTCGTCGGTGACCCCGCGCTCGGCAAGCTTCGTGAGCTCGGCGTCCATGAGCGCGAGCACCTGCGGCACCTTCGCGGGTGCGCAGCCGCCATAGAGGCCGAAATAGCCAGCGTCCGCGTACGCCGAAGCGAACGAATACGTCGAGTAGACGAGACCGCGCTTCTCGCGGATCTCCTGGAACAGGCGCGAGGACATTCCGCCGCCGAGCACCGCGTTCAGGACGCTCATGACGTAGCGGCGCCCGTCGGTCGCGGTGATCGAGGGGCAGCCCACGATGACGTTGGCCTGCTCGACCTGGCGTGTCACGACCGTGAGGCCCGGGCGGCCGATGATCTCGGCGGCGATGGTCGAGCGTCGCGCGACCGGCGCGGCCCCCTCCTCGAGCTGCCAGCCCGCAGACTCGAGCGCCTCGAGGACAAGGCGGCAGACGACGTCGTGGTCAAGGCCCCCGGCGGCCGTCACCACCAGCTCGGACGGACGGTAGTACCGGCGGTAGTGCTCCAGGACGGAATCACGGGCGACGGCGCGGATCGCGTCTGGGGTTCCCCCGATGGGGCGCCCGAGCGGGTGGCTGCCGAGGACGGAGGCCACGAAATGCTCGTGGGCGACGTCCGTCGGGTCGTCGCCGTCCATCGCAATCTCCTCGAGGATGACGTCGCGCTCCTGTTCGAGCTCATCAGCGTCGAGGACGGCGGACGTCACCATGTCGGCGATGACGTCGATCGCCATGGGCAGGTCCGTGTCGAGGACCCGCGCGTAGTAGCACGTGCTCTCCTTGGCCGTCGCCGCGTTGGACTCACCGCCCACCTCGTCAAACGCCGAGGCGATCTCGAGGGCGGTCCGGCGGTGGGTTCCCTTGAAGAGCAGGTGCTCAAGAAAGTGGGTCGAGCCATGCTGGCCCGCTGCCTCGTCCCGGGAACCGACCCCGACCCAGAAGCCGATCGACGCCGAGCGCTGGCCCGGCATCGCCTCAGTGAGGACGCGCACGCCTCCGGGCAGGATGGAGCGGCGCACGATGGCGCCCCCATCCTGCCCGAAGATCGTGGTCGTCGACGGCGCACCGTCGACCAGCTGCCCGGAGGTCAGCGGCAAGGCGACACTGGCCATGGGCTAGGCGTCGGCCGCCTCGGCGCTTGCCTCGACGGTCACGGCCTCCTCGCTGCTGGCTTCGTCGTCGGCGATCACCGGGGCGAGCGAGAGCTTGCCGCGGTCGTCGATCTTCGTGATCTCGACCTGGACCTTCTGGCCAACCGAGACGACGTCCTCGACGTTGTCGACCCGCTTGCCGCCCGCGAGCTTGCGCAGCTCTGAGATGTGGAGGAGTCCGTCCTTGCCCGGGGTGAGCGAGACGAACGCGCCGAACGTCGTCGTCTTCACGACCGTGCCGAGGTACCGCTCGCCCACCTCGGGAAGCTGCGGGTTGGCGATCGCGTTGATCGCCGAGCGTGCAGCCTCCGCCGAGGAACCGTCGGTCGCGCCGATGAGCACGGTGCCGTCGTCCTCGATCGAGATGTCCGCGCCCGTGTCCTCCTGGATCTGGTTGATCATCTTGCCCTTGGGGCCGATGACCTCGCCGATCTTGTCCACGGGGATCTTGATCGCGATGATGCGCGGGGCGAACTCGGAGAGCTCGTCCGGGCCCTCGATCGCGGCGTTGATGACGGAAAGGATGTGGAGACGGGCCTCGCGGGCCTGCTTGAGCGCGGCGGCGAGGACCGAGGCCGGGATGCCGTCGAGCTTCGTGTCGAGCTGGATGGCCGTCACGAACTCGCTCGTGCCCGCAACCTTGAAGTCCATGTCGCCGAACGCGTCCTCGGCACCGAGGATGTCGGTGAGGGCCGCGTAGCGGGTCTGGCCGTCCACCTCGTCGGAGACGAGGCCCATCGCGATGCCGGCAACCGGCGCCTTGAGCGGCACACCGGCGTTGAGCAGCGAGAGGGTCGAGGCGCACACGGAGCCCATCGACGTCGAGCCGTTCGAGCCCAGCGCCTCGGAGACCTGGCGGATCGCGTACGGGAACTCCTCACGCGACGGGAGCACCGGCACGAGGGCACGCTCGGCGAGGGCGCCGTGGCCGATCTCGCGGCGCTTCGGCGAGCCGACGCGACCCGTCTCACCCGTCGAGTACGGCGGGAAGTTGTAGTTGTGCATGTACCGCTTGTGCGTCTCCGGAGAGAGCGAGTCGATCTGCTGCTCCATCTTGAGCATGTTCAGCGTCGTGACGCCGAGGATCTGCGTCTCGCCGCGCTCGAAGATCGCGGAGCCGTGGACGCGCGGGAGCACCTCGACCTCGGCCGTGAGCTGGCGGATGTCGGTGAGGCCGCGGCCGTCGATGCGGACCTGATCGCGCAGGATCCGCTGGCGCACGACCTTCTTCGTGACGGAGCGGAACGCTGCGGACAGCTCCTTCTCGCGGCCCTCGAACTGGCCGGCGAGCTGACCGAGGACCTCGTCCTTGAGCGCGTCCGAGGCGGCCTCGCGCTCCTGCTTGTCGGCGATGCTGAACACCTCGGTGAGGCGCTCGGACGCGGCGGACTCGACTGCCTCGTAGACGTCCTGCTCGTAGTCGAGGAAGACCGGGAACTCGGTGGTCGGCTTCGCGGCGCGCTCGGCGAGGTCCTGCTGGGCCTCGCACAGGGCGCGGATGAACGGCTTGGCGGCCTCGAGGCCCTCGGCCACGACCTCCTCGGTCGGGGCGGTCGCGCCCTCTTCCTTGATGAGGTTCCAGGAGCGGTCGGTTGCCTCGGCTTCGACCATCATGATGGCGATGTCGTCACCAGCCATGCGGCCGGCCACCACCATGTCGAACGTCGCGTTCTCGAGCTGCGAGTGCTTCGGGAAGGCGACCCACTGGGCGCCCTGGTCGTCGTGCACGAGCGCAACCCGCACGCCGCCGATGGGGCCGGAGAACGGGAGGCCGGCGAGCTGCGTCGACATCGAGGCCGCGTTGATCGCGACGACGTCGTAGAGCTCGTCCGGGTGGATCGCGAGGACGGTCACGACGACCTGGACCTCGTTGCGCAGGCCCTTGACGAACGCCGGGCGGAGCGGGCGGTCCATGAGGCGGCACGCGAGGATCGCGTCCGTCGAGGGACGGCCCTCGCGGCGGAAGAACGAGCCGGGGATGCGGCCCGCGGCGTACATGCGCTCCTCGACGTCGACCGTGAGCGGGAAGAAGTCGAAGCCCTCACGCGGGGCCTTGCCTGCCGTCGTCGCGGAGAGCAGGGCGGTTTCGTCGTCGATGTAGGCCATCGCGGAGCCGGCGGCCTGCTTGGCGAGCCGACCCGTCTCGAAGCGCACGACGCGCTGGCCGAAGCGACCGTTGTCGATGACGGCCTCGGCGAACTGGATCTCGGGACCCTCCATGGGAGAGCACCTCCGTTTCATAGTTGTCGGAGGCGCGGAACCCGGTCTTCGATCGAGGCTCTTGGCGCGGCCCGAAGGCCGCCCGCAAAAGCCACTACCGAGGACCGCAGATTGCCGGCGCCTCCCGGTTGATTCTCGTAGTCGGTGCGTAAACGCTTACGTGGTGGTGTTGCGGCCCGCCGCTTCCCTCGAGAAGTGCTCTTCGCGCGGGGAGAGGCGGGCCGCTTCACAGACTACCGGCGCAGGCCGAGACGCTCGATGAGCGAACGGTAGCGGTCGATATCGGTGTCGTGCAGGTAGGCGAGCATCCGCTTGCGACGGCCCACGAGCGCGAGCAGGCCGCGCTGGGTGTGGAAGTCGTGCTTGTGCTGCTTCATGTGCTCAGTCAAGTCCTTGATGCGCTTCGTCAGAACGGCGATCTGGACCTCGGGGGACCCGGTGTCGCCTTCCTTGGTGGCATATTCCTTGATGATCGCCTGCTTGACGGCGGGATCCAAAGCCATTGGAACTCCTCGTTTCGTGCCGTGCGGCCCGCTGGACGCTGCGTCCCCGGGGAACACCGGCCCTCCCGCCAGGACGAACAAGTCAAAGACGCAGAAGTCAGAGACCGGGAAGTCATAACAGGGACCGGCGCGGCCCAGGCCGCCACGGACTGCAGCGAGGACCACAGAGGATTCTATCAAATGACGTGCACGAGCTCCTCCCGCACTGCCTCGACGCCGCGGAGCACCTCGCCGAAGCTCGTGCTGAGGGGAGACAGCCCAAGCCGCAGCCCTTGCGGGGCCCTGAAGTCGGGGATGACCCCACGGGCCCACAGACGCTGGTTCAGCTCGCGGAACGACGGGTGCTCGAGGGTGATGTGCCCGCCTCGGTGAGCCGCGTCGACGGGCGAGGCGAGGACGACGCCGAAGGGCTCGAGGAGTTCTCGGTGCGCCGCGATCGCAAACTCAGTGAGCTGGACCGACTTCTCCCGGATCGCGTCGATGCCAGCCTCCTCGACGAGGGCGAGCATGCCGCGCAGCGGAAGCATCCCGAAGATCGGCGGGGTCCCGCTCACGAATCGCCGGATCCCGGCCGCGGGCTCATAGCCGAGCCCCATCTCGAACGCTTCGCGCCGTCCGAGCCACCCCTGCACGGGCTGGCGGAAGGCGTCCTGGTGCCGCTCGGCCACGTAGGCGAAGGCGGGCGAGCCAGGGCCCCCGTTGAGGTACTTGTAGGTGCAGCCCGCCGCGAAGTCGGCTCCCCACTCGTCGAGTGCCACGGGGACGGATCCGACGGAATGGCACAGGTCCCACACGATCAGGGCACCGGCGCGGTGCGCGAGCGCGGTGATTGCCGCGCCGTCCGCCAGATAGCCGGAGCGATAGGCGACGTGGCTGAGGACGACGACGGCGGTCCGCCCGGTGATCGCGCGCTCCGCTTGTTCCGCCGTCACCCCTGAGGAAGGGTCCGCCTCGATCCAGTGGAGCGTGAGACCGCGCTCGGCAGCGATTCCCTCGACGAGATAGCGATCCGTGGGGAAGTTGTCCGTGTCGACGACGATCTCTGTCCGTCCGCTCTCGGGGGCGCCGGCCAGCTCCACGGCGGCCCGGATGAGCTTGTACAGATTGACGGTCGTCGAGTCCGCGATCACCGTCTGCCCGGGCGCGGCGCCGAGGCAGGCTCCGCCGAGCCGGTCACCGAGCGCGAAGGGCTCGGCGAGCCAGCGCTCGTCCCAGCCGCGGATGAGGCGTCCGCCCCATTCCTCGTCGATGAAGGCGCGCACGTCGTCCGCCGTGGTGCGGAGGGGGCGGCCGAGGGAGTTGCCATCGAGGTACGCGACGAGACCCTCGGAGTCGACGAACTGGGTGCCGAAGCGCGCGAGGGCATCATCGTCGTCGAGCTCGGAGGCCTGCGTTGAGAGCGAAGCGGCGCGCGGGGCGAGCGTGCTCATCGGCCGATCTCCGTCCGGACCGCGAAGAGCTCGGGGAAGAACGTCAGGTCGAGTGCCTTGCGCAGGAACCCGACTCCGCTCGAGCCACCCGTGCCGGTCTTCATGCCGATGGTGCGCTGGACCGTCCGGAGATGGCGGAAGCGCCAGAGCTGGAAGTTGTCCTCGAGGTCGACGAGTTCCTCGCACGTCTCATACGCCGACCAGTGCTCCTCGGCGTCCTCGTAGATCTCCTTGAAGAGCGGCACGAGCTCCTTGCAGAAGGTGTGCGCTACCCGGACGTCCCGCCCAAGGACCTCGTCCGGGACTGCGTAGCCGTCCCGGGACAGGTACCGGAGGAACTCGTCGTACAGGCTCGGGGCGTCGAGGAGCGCTTCGAGCTCGGCACGCATCGCGGGTTCGCCGTCGAACACGGGGAGCATGCCGGCGTTCTTGTTGCCGAGGATGAACTCGACGCATCGGTACTGGCCGGACTGGAACCCCGAAGCGTGGCCGAGGAAGCCTCGGAACTGTGCGTACTCGTGCGGAGTGAGGGTCGCGAGGACGCTCCACTGCTCGGTGAGGGTCTTCTGGATGTGCTTCACTCGGGCAATCGCCTTGAGCGCGGCACCCAGATTGTCCTCGCGGAGCCAGCCGCACGCGCTCCGCAGCTCGTGGAGAACGAGCTTGAGCCACAGCTCTGTGGTCTGGTGCTGGATGATGAACAGGAGCTCGTCATGGTGCTCAGGGACGCTCACGGGGTGCTGAGCGCTCAAGAGCCGGTCGAGCTCGAGGTAGCCGCCGTAGGTCATACGGCCGGAGAGGTCGCGGACGATGCCGTCTTCGAGCGCCCGCGTATTGGCAGGGACTAGATCTGTCACCCAGCAAGGGTAGCGAGAATCCGGCGCGCCTGATCGACGTCGACCTTCATCTGTTCGACGAGCGCCTCGGGGCCGCGGTACGCGACCATGCCCCGAAGGCGCTCGACGAATTCGATGGCAACCCGCTGCCCATAGAGGTCGAAGTCTTCAGGCGCCTCGTCCGGCCGGTCGATCACGTGGGCCTCCACCTGCCGGGTGACCCCCACGAACGTGGGGTTCGATCCGACCGAGATGGCCGCCGGCCAGCGCGTCCCCGCCTCGTCCACGAGCCATCCGGCGTAGATCCCGTCCGCGGGAATGTGCCCGATCGACTCGTGCGCCAGGTTGGCCGTCGGGAAGCCGAGGGCGCGTCCGCGCGCGGCCCCGTGGACCACGGTGCCGTGCATCGTGTGCGGACGGCCGAGGATTCCCGACGCCGTGTGGACGTCGCCACGGTCGAGGGCCTCCCGAACCCAGGTCGACGAGCAGCGCCGTTGACCCCCCTCGTCCTCCGTGAGGGGGCCCGGATCCTTCTCCCGGAACTCCTCGACGACGACGACGTCGAAGCCGTACTGCCGCCCGAGGTCCTGCATCGTGGACAGGTCGCCTGCGTTCCCGCGCCCGAACCGCACGTCGTGGCCGACGACGACGGCACTCGTGCGGAGCCCGTCCACGAAGACATTCCGGACGAACTCTTCGGGAGTCTGCGCCGCGAATTCGAGCGTGTAGTGGAGCACGAGCACGGCGGCCAGTCCGTAGCCGGCGAGGGCGGCTATCCTGTCGTCGATCCCCATGATGAGGTCCGGCGCCGTGTCGGGGCGGTGCACCTGGGCCGGGTGGGGGTCGAACGTCACGGCGACGGGCTTGCTGCCCGTCTCGCGGGCGGTGCGCACGAGCGCCGCGAGGACCTGCTGGTGCCCCCGATGGACGCCGTCGAAATTGCCGATGGTGACCGCCGCCGGCCCGAAATCGTCAGGGACCTCGTCCAGCCCGCGCCAGATCTGCACCATCATCCTCGCCTCGTCGCCCTATGTCTCGCGAGCCTTACACTACCGGCTGCGCCGTTCCGCCTGCGCCTACCGGCCGTGGAGGGAGCGGCTCGCGCTCCCCTCCCGCGGCCGGTTGGTCCAGAGCCAGGTGAGGCCGACGAACGGGAGGACGAGGGGAACGAAGCCGTAGCCACGGCCGTAGACGCTCCACACGGTGTCCTGCTGGAAGTCCTGCGGCGCGAGGATGCTCAGCGTCCCGACGACGAGCACGCCGAGCAGTTCGACGAGCACGGCAGCGCAGGTGACGTACCAGCTCGTCACGCCCTTCTTCGCCATGGCTACGGTCGCCACGATGTAGACGGCGGCGGCCAGCGCGCTGAGGAGATAGGCGAGCGGCGCCTCCGAGAACTTCGTGGCGATCTGGAAGCCGGCGCGCGCCGTCGCCGAGAGGGCGAAGATCCCGTAGATCGCCACGATGATGCGGCCGAGGCCCCTGCTACGGGCACTGGGCGAGTGCTCTGTGGTTTCAGACACGTCTCAGAAGGCTCCATTCCAGATCTGCTCCATGCGGAACAGCATGACGAATACGGTGATCGGCACGGCGGCCAGGACGAGATTGCTCCAGCGCGTCTTGTCGAGGACTGCCCACCAGAACGCGGCGATGGGCAGGATGAACGCCGTGATGATGTACCCCCAGAACTCCCACGGCTCGCCCCTGATCGCCTCTCCCCCGGCCTGGCGCACGCCCGAGGCGACGCCGAAGACGACGAGGAAGAGTTCGACGGCGGCAACCGAGAGGATCGCGGCGTCCCCCGGGTAGCGCTTGGTCGCGGTCGCGATGATGCAGATGGCTGCTGAGACGGCACAGATCGCCGTCCCGATCCAGAAGAACGGGTCGCTCACTCGGCCGGCTCTCCCCCGTGCGCGGCGAAGACGAGCTCGGGCCGCGCGGCGGGGCCCGCGTCCTTCAGGAGCGCGACGAGGCTGCCGTCGGGCGCGAAGGCGGCCGTCACAGCGTCCCGACCGCTCGGGGCGATCCGGCGCCCGAACGAGAGCTCGACCGCCTCCTCCGCGCTGAGCTCCCGCACGGGCAGGAGGGCCCGGGCGGCCTCGGCGAGAGGCAGCACCGTGAAGTCCTCGGCGAGCTCCTCGAGCGTGCGCGCCTCGTGGATGCCGTAGGGCCCGACTTCCGTGCGCCGGAGGGCCGTGAGGTGCCCACCGACTTCGAGGTCCAGCCCGAGGTCTCGAGCGAGCGCTCGGACGTAGGTCCCGGAGGAACAGCGCACGGTCGCATCGACGTCGAGGACGCGGCCCCCGCGTTCCCTGCGGATGTCGTGGATCTCGAACGAATGCACCGTGATCGGCCGGGACTCAAGCTCGACGCTCTCCCCCGCACGGACGCGCGCATACGAGCGCTGCCCAGCGACCTTGATGGCGCTCACGCTGCTCGGGACCTGGAGGATCTGGCCTGTGAGACGCTTCGCTGCCGCCCGGATCTGATCCTCGGTGACGGCTGCGGCGATCGTCTCCGAGACCACCTCGCCCTCGGCGTCATCGGTCACGGTGCTCTGTCCGAGCCGGATGGTCGCGGTGTAGGTCTTCGAAGTCCCCACGATGTACGAGAGGAGCCGGGTCGCGCGGTTGATGCCGACGACCAGGACGCCCGTCGCCATCGGGTCCAGCGTCCCAGCGTGGCCGACCTTCCGGGTGCCGGCCAGGCGGCGCACGCGGCCGACGACGTCGTGGCTCGTCCACCCCTGCGGTTTGTCGACGATCACGAGTCCAGAAAGCACGCCTCCCAGTATATGGAGCGAGCCGCGTCCTCCCGCGTCAGTACTCCACGCGTCCCTCGAACGCCTTCCACGCGTCGAAAGGGGCGGCCCGTCGACCGAGCCGGGTATGAGCGACCGGCATGAGGGAACGGTCAGTCCCGGCGAAGTATTCGTAGAAGACGGCATCGTCGAACCCTGCCGCTGCGGCGTCGTCCCGGTCGGCCGCGAAGTACACCGCGGAGACGCGAGCCCACAGCGCCGCCGCGAGACACAGGGGGCAGGGTTCGCAGCTCGAATAGAGCACCGCGCCGTGGAGGTCGAAGTCGCCGGTTCCGACGGCGGCCCGACGGATCGCGACCACTTCGGCATGCGCCGTCGGATCGTTGTCCCGGGTCACCCGGTTCATCCCCTCGTAGGCCGTGCCGTCCCGCATGACGACGACGGCGCCGAAGGGACCGCCGCCGTCCACGACGTTCGCGACCGCGAGGTCGATCGCGCGCTCGAGATAACGGGTGTGATCGCCGGTGTGCGCTGCGTCAGCGGTGGCGGGGTCAGGGACGGAGTCCTGCGACATGCCGCCATCGTAAGTCAGCCGGCGCCGGCAGGAACCATCCGGTGGGACCCTATTCCGCGTCGACGTCCACGTCGTCGAACTCGGACTCATGCTCGACGTCGTCCTCGTCGTCCCGGACCTCGGGCTTGCGGTAGGGATCGGGATCGCCGGCGGGTCGCGCTCGCTCGGCCAGTCGGGCCACCTCTTCGTCACGGGCGCGGGCCTGCCGCAGAAGGTCCTCGACGTGTGAGGCGTTGACGGGGACCTCATCCGCGACGAACTCGAGAGTCGGGGTGAGGCGGATGGTCAGGTTGCGGCCGACCTCTCGGCGCAGGACGCCCTTCTTGGCGTCGAGCACCTCCCTCGCGCCCTCCTGTGCCGCGGTGTCGCCGAGCACGGTGTAGTACACGGTCGCGTGCTGGAGATCGTTGGTCACACGCGCGTCGGTGATGGTGATCGCCTCAGCGCGGTCGTCCTTGACGGCCTTGCGCAGCGCCTCGGCGACAACAACCTTGATCCGCTGCGCGAGTCGCGCAGCGCGGGCCGGATCGGCCATGGAAGAACTCCTTCGGGGGAACCGGGAAGGGGCCCCGCAGCGCGGGACCCCTTCGTGGCGGACGCGTCAGACGCGCGGCTTCTCGCGCATCTCGAACGTCTCGACGACGTCCTCGAGCTGGATGTCGTTGAACGACCCCAGGCCGATGCCGCACTCGAAGCCCTCGCGGACCTCGGTCGCGTCGTCCTTGAACCGCTTGAGCGAGTCGATCGACAGGTTGTCCGCGACGACGACGCCACCGCGCAGGAGGCGGGCCTTCGCGTTGCGGCGGATGATGCCGCTGCGGACGATCGAACCAGCGATGTTGCCGAACTTGGACGACCGGAAGATCTCGCGCACCTCGGCGGTACCGAGCTGCACCTCCTCGTACTCCGGCTTGAGCATGCCCTTGAGGGCGAGCTCAATGTCCTCGATGGCGGCGTAGATCACGGAGTAGAACCGCATGTCGACGCCCTCGCGGTCCGCGAGCTCGGCAACGCGCTCCGCCGGGCGGACGTTGAAGCCGATGATGATCGCGTTGTCGACCGTCGCGAGGTTGACATCGTTCTGCGTGATCGCGCCGACGCCGCGGTGGATGACCCGCAGCTGCACTTCCTCGCCCACGTCGATCTTGAGCAGCGAGTCCTCGAGCGCCTCGACGGCACCGGACACGTCGCCCTTGAGGATGAGGTTGAGGGTGTCGATCTTGCCCTCGGCCACGGCCTTGTCGAAGTCCTCGAGGCTGATCCGCTTGCGGCGCTTCGCGAGCTGCGCGTTGCGCTCTGCGGCCTCACGCTTTTCGGCGATCTGGCGCGCAGTGCGCTCGTCCTCGGTCACGAGGAACGTGTCGCCTGCCCGGGGTACCGAGGAGAGACCCAGAACCTGGACCGGGCGCGACGGAAGCGCGACCTCGACCGGCTCGCCGTCCTCGTCGAACATCGCACGGACACGGCCGTGAGCTGTGCCGGCCACCATGTTGTCGCCGACGTGGAGCGTGCCGGACTGCACGAGCACGGTCGCGACCGCACCACGGCCGCGGTCGAGGTTCGCCTCGATCGCGACACCGCGCGCGTCCTTGTTGGGGTTCGCACGCAGGTCGAGCGCGGCGTCGGCCGTCAGGAGGACGGCAGAGATGAGGTCGTCGATGTGCAGGCTCTGACGAGCGGAGACGTCCACGAACATCGTGTCGCCGCCGTACTCCTCGGGCACGAGACCGTACTCGGTGAGCTGGCCGCGGACCTTGTCCGGGTTCGCGCCCTCCTTGTCGATCTTGTTGACCGCGACCACGATCGGCACGCCAGCGGCCTGGGCGTGGTTGAGCGCCTCGACCGTCTGCGGCATGACGCCGTCGTCCGCGGCCACCACGAGCACCGCGATGTCCGTGACCTGGGCTCCACGGGCACGCATGGCGGTGAACGCCTCGTGGCCCGGGGTGTCGATGAAGGTGAGCTTGCGGGGCTCGCCGTCATGCTCGAACGAGATCTGGTAGGCACCGATGTGCTGCGTGATGCCACCGTGCTCCCCCTCGACCACGTTCGTGTGGCGGATGGCGTCGAGAAGGCGCGTCTTACCGTGGTCGACGTGGCCCATGACGGTCACGACAGCCGGGCGGGTCTCGAGCTCCTCGTCGGTTTCCGCCTCGAGTTCCGCATCGAGGTCGATGTCGAAGGACTCGAGCAGCTCGCGCTCCTCGTCCTCCGGCGAGACGACCTGGATCTTGTAGCCGAGCTCCTCGCCGAGGACGCTGAACGTCTCCTCGTCGAGCGACTGCGTCGCCGTCGCCATCTCGCCGAGGTGGAAGAGCACCGTGACGAGCGAGGCGGGATTCGCATCGATCTTCTCAGCGAAGTCCGTGATCGACGAACCGCGGCGCAGGCGGACGATCGTCTCGCCGTCACCGCGCGGCACCGACACGCCGCCGAGCGACGGAGCACTCATCTGCTCCAGCTCTTGGCGCTTCGCGCGCTTCGACTTGCGCTGCTTGCCGCGACCGGCGCCGCCCTTGCCGAAGGCACCCTGCGTGCCGCCGCGTCCGCGGCCGCCCTTGCCGAAACCACCGCCGGCCGGAGCGCCTCCCGGTGCCCCGCCCGGACGGCCCGGGCCGCGGCCGCCGGTCCCGGCGGGGCGTGCACCCGGCTGGGGACGGTCAGAACGCGGAGGCATCATGCCGGGGTTCGGGCGAGCTCCGCCGGGGCCACCGCCCTGACGGGGGGCGCCGGAGCCACCGGGGCGCGGGGCGCCGGGACGGGCGCCTCCGGGTCGCGGCGCGCCGGGACGCGGAGCGCCCGGGCGCGGAGCCTGCGGGCGGGGAATGCCAGCAGTGCCGCCCGGACGGGGCGCAGGACGCGGACCGCCCGGCCGATCGCCGTCGCGTGAGCCCGGACGGGGCATGCCCTGAGAGGTCGCGAACGGGTTGTTGCCCGGACGAGGAGCGCGCTCCTCGCGGCCCGGGCGCTGCATGCCCTGAGAGGACGAGAACGGGTTGTTGCCGGGACGCGGACCGCTCGGACGCGGACCAGGCGTACCCGGGCGGGGGCCGGAGCTCGCTGCGGGACGCGCAGCGTCCGACGACGGGCGGGCCGCCGGGGCGGGCGACGGCGCCGCGGGACGCGCGGGGCCGGGCTTGACGCCGGCGTTCTGGGAGCCCGAGTCACGGGAACCAGAGTTCTGAGAAGGCGCCGGAGCCGCGGGCGCGGCCTGACCGGACTGTGCCGCCTGACCGGACTGTGCAGCCGGGGCGGACTGTGCCGTCGGGGCGGACTGTGCAGGCTGCGCTGTCCGAGCAGCCGGGGCCGACTGCCGCGGCGCAGCAGGGCGGGCCGGCGCGGGCGCCGAAGCCTTCGCCTGCTTGGGCGAGCCGGAGGGGTATGCGTCGCGAAGCTTCTTCACGACGGGCGCCTCGATCGTCGAGGACGCAGAACGCACGAACTCGCCGAGCTCCTGAAGCTTGGCGAGGGCGTCCTTAGAGGTGATACCGAGCTCCTTGGCGAGCTCGTGTACGCGGACCTTGGCCACATTTCTCCTGTCTCGGTCCGCGCCGAGCCAGGCGTGGACCGTCTACTGCTTGCTGCAGGCCTCGTAGTGTGCGAGGCCGTCGGCGGCGCGGAACAACTTGTTCATCGCTACGCGCTCATGGGACGGGGACTCATCGGGTTTCCATCAGATTTCTGACCCGCTTTCAGCTTGGACGGTGACCGTGCCGGCGGGAGCCAGCACGGCGGTGCCGAAGAAGTCATCGACCGCCGCGTGCTCCACAGCGCCTCGGAAGGCACGGGAGAACGCTCGACGTTTGACGGCTTGCGTCAGGCATGCACGGTCGGGATGCAGCCAAGCACCTCGACCGGGCAGTCGGCGGCGCGGATCGGCGACGACGCGCTGTGGGTCCTCGGGGTCCCGCACCAACCGGAGCAATGCAGACCGGGGCGCGCTCTGGCGGCAGCCTATGCAGGTCCGCAGCGGTTGCGCCTTACTGTGCACGTTCCACTGCCCCTGGATGATTGGCTTGCTGCCGGGCGCGTACCCGGACCTGACTATTCTACAGCCTTGGCCGCGGCATCGGAGGTGATGTCGATCCGCCACCCCGTAAGCTTCGCCGCAAGCCGGGCGTTCTGCCCTTCCTTGCCGATGGCGAGCGAGAGCTGGTAGTCCGGCACCGTCACGCGCGCCGAGCGGCTCCCCTCGTCCACGATGCTGACGGACTTGACCTTCGCCGGCGAGAGTGCGTTGGCGATGAACGTCGCCGCGTCGTCGCTGTAGTCGACGATGTCGATCTTCTCGTCGTTCAGCTCGGTCATGACGGCACGCACGCGCGAGCCCATCTCGCCGATGCACGCGCCCTTCGCGTTGATCCCGGACGTGTTCGCGCGGACCGCGATCTTCGTGCGGTGGCCTGCCTCGCGGGCGATCGCGACGATCTCGACGCTCCGGTCCGCGATCTCCGGCACCTCGAGCTCGAAGAGCTTCTTCACGAGGCCGGGGTGGGACCGCGAGAGCGTGATCGACGGGCCCTTCATGCCGCGGTGCACGTCGACCACGTAGGCACGGATGCGGCTGCCGTGTACGTACTGCTCTCCCGGAACCTGTTCGGGCGGCGGGAGCAGGGCCTCGACGGCGCCGAGGTTGACCTGGACCATGTGGGGGTTGCTGCCCTGCTGGATCTGGCCGGCGATGAGCTCGCCCTCGCGGCCCTTGAACTCCCCGAGCACGTTGTCGTCCTCGACGTCCCTGAGCCGCTGGAGGATGACCTGGCGTGCAGTCGTCGCGGCGATGCGCCCGAAGCCCTCCGGCGTGTCGTCGAACTCGCCGATCGGGTTTCCCTCCTCGTCGACCTCGGTCGCCCAGATCGTGACGTGCCCGCTCCTGCGGTCCACCTCGGCCCGGGCCTTCTCGATCGCACCGGGAGACTTGTGATACGCGAGGAGCAGCGCCTGCTCGATCGTCGGGATGAGCTTGTCGACAGGAATGTCGCGTTCTCGCTCCAGTAGGCGCAGCGCGCTCATGTCGATGTCCACTAGGCCTCCTCGGCGTCGGTATCGGTCTCGGGTAAGGTGTCAGCGTCTGGCTCGAAGCTCTCGAAGGCCGTCTCGGGCACAGCGTCGACGTGGGAGAACTCGACCTCGACCCTGCCGCTGCGGATCTTCTCGAAGGGCAGCGTCACCGGCTCACCTCGCTTGGGCTTGACCCCCTTGGCCGCCGGAAGATCCGGAACGACTGTGACGCCGTCGTCGGTCACCTGCGTCAGGCGGCCGGTGAGGTTCTCGCCCTGGACGACGTTCACCTTGACGATCCTTCCCCGTGCGCGGTGCCAGTGCCGTGGCTGCGTGAGGGGACGGGTCACGCCGGGCGAGGAGACCTCGAGATCGTAGGGGCGATCGTCGGCGAAGGCCCCGGAGGCCTTGCGGGTATCCAAGAGGTCTGAGAGTTCACGGGAGATCTCCGCGATGACGTCGAGGCCGACTCCGCCGGTCTGCTCCTGGGGGAGGTCGACAATCACGTGCAGCGTGCGATGGGTCCCAGCAGCCTTGATGGAGACGCCTTCGAGGAAGAGCCGATGAGCGGTGACGGTGGGCTCGAGCAGGGCGTGCAATCGCGCCTCCTCGGCTGCAAACGGAGACTCCGATGCCTTCTCGGACATGGACGTCCGCCTCCTTCGCTCAGTTGTGTCCTCATAGACTATCGGCTCGCGGGCCCCGTGGCGGGCCCCCATGCCAGTCATGGGATGATCGAACCCGTGAGTTCCGACACCGTTCCGTCCACTCCGTCCACGCCGCCACCACCTCCTTCGACTCCCTCCGGCAATTCCCCTCGGCGACGCCCTTGGCGATACTGGGCGCTCGGCGCAGCGGCGATCCTCGTGGCGCTCGGCACCGCGACGCTCGTTGCGATCCACGCCCCGCAGCCGGCGAGCCCGAGCCGGAGCGCGATCGCCCTCCGGTCCGCGCACGACGACGCGCTGCGGCTCGCAGGCCTCGCGCACGCCGCGGCGGGGCAGGACGGGACCGCTCCCGGGGCCCATGCAGCGCTGGCTGCCGCCGGCGCGATCTTCGACCGACAGGCCGCAGTCCTCGGTGGGACCCCGCCGCAGGCCACCCCCGGTGCAGCAAGCCCAACGGGCCCGGCACAGGTGGGCCCCGCGACGGTGGGCCCGACGCCGGCCACCACGGCGCCGGCCACCACGATGCCGGCCAGCACGACGCCGCTCGCGTCGGCGCGCGGCGGCGCCGGCTCACCTGCGGCCAAGCCCCAAGCGGGCGACGTCGTCGCCGCCTTGGCTTCGAGTGTCCGGGCTCGACTCTCCGCGCTGCCAGACGTCGACGCTCCGACTGCGACGCTTCTCGCCTCGGTGGCGGCGGGGCAGTCGGTCCAGCTGGACGCGATTTCCGCAGCGACAGGGACGGCGACAGGGACAGCGACAGGGACGGCGGCGGGGACGACAGCCGGTTCGACCGCGAGCGCTCAGCCTTCCGGGACGGCCAGCCCGGACGCCGGAGCGGAACCCACCCCGAGCGGGTCGTGCCCGAGCCCGACTGCCACGGCGAGCTACGACGGAGCGGGGTTCGGGGGCGCCCTCGCGTCGGCCGAACGTGCAGAGACGGCCGCGGCGTACCTCCTCGAGACAGCGCTCGCGCGCACTCCGGCGGGCTCCCCCGACGCCGCGGCCCGGTCTTCGGCGCTGGACGCGCACCGGCATCAGCTCGCGGCGGTCGAAGGCCTGGCTGCGGCGGCGTGCACGGCGCTCCCTCCCCGCGACGCGGGCTTCGCCGTCCCGCCCGGCTTCGCCTCCGACCCCTCCGCGGCCCTCAAGGCTGTCGAGGGGTCGTCCGAGGAAGCATGGGCCCAGCTCGTGGGAGAGACTCCGGCGCCCCGGCGGAGCGCAGCCGCCGCGGGCCTCGTCACTGCGGCCCGCTTGGCCGCGGCAGCTTCGCCGTCGAACGCGACCGCGTTCCCGGGCGTGCCGACGGCAGGCTAGCTCTCAGTACAGCTACCCAGCGCGGGGGCCAGGAGGGAGAGGCGAGTGAGGCTAGGCTTGCTTCGCTGGCAGGGCCGTGCGCCCGGTGCCAGAGTTGAACCATGACGACCGAATCCACCACTGATCTTCATCCTGAGCCCCAGGGCGCGGACATCGCCGCGAAGCTCAACTGGCTCCGCGCCGGCGTCCTCGGGGCGAACGACGGCATCGTGTCCGTGGCCGCCGTCGTCGTCGGTGTCGCAGGCGTGACGACGAGCAACGGGCCGATCCTTGCCGCTGGCATGGCCGCCCTCGCCGGCGGTGCGATTTCCATGGCGCTTGGCGAGTACGTCTCAGTGAGCAGCCAGAGCGACAGCCAGCGGCACCTCATCGCGAAGGAGCGGGACGAGCTCCGCGAACAGCCCGAGGCGGAGTTCAAGGAGCTCGTGGCGATGTACCGCCACAAGGGGCTCTCGCACGAGACCGCGACGAAGGTCGCGGAAGAGCTCACCGAGAAGGACGCCCTCCGGGCCCACCTCGACATCGAGCTGAATATAGATCCGGACGAGGTCGTGAGCCCATGGCATGCTGCCATCGCCTCGGCCGTCTCGTTCCTGTGCGGCGCCGTGCTGCCTCTGCTCTCCATCCTGTTCTTCCCCGAGCCGATGCGCGTCTGGCTCACGTTCGTCGTCGTGCTCGTCGCACTGGCCGTCACGGGCGCGGTTGGAGCGTGGATCGGCGGGGGCTCGAGGATGCGTGCCTCCGTCCGGGTTGTGATCGGTGGGGCAATAGCCCTTGCGACGACGTATGCTCTGGGCAGCCTCCTCGGAACGACCGGGGCGGCCTGAGAGGGACAATGACAGCGACCGGTGTGCCCGCGGACCTCGTGACGAGGTACTCCCGCACGCCCACCGGTCGGGCGTGGCTCGCATCGCTCCCGGAACGCCTCGAGTGCGGCATGCGCCGGTGGGGGCTTGAACGGGATCCCGAGGCGGGGCCATGGTCCGGCTTCGGTGCGCTCGTCGTCGCGGTGCGCCGGGGAGGCGAACCGCTCGTCCTCAAACTCGCGTATCCGAATGAGGAGACGGCCTCGGAGGCCGTTGCCCTCCGGCTGTGGGGCGGCCGCGGCGCGGTTCGGCTCCTGGCAGATGACGGCGAGGGATCGCTCCTGCTCGAGCGGCTCGACGCTGGTCGGCGCCTCCAGGAGGTCCCGTTTCCGGAAGCCTGCGCGGTGTGGGGTGGCCTCATGCGGACGCTCGCGATCCCGGAGGACGACCGCCCCGATTGGGCGGCGCTCGAGCGGCTCGACGCCCGCGCTGAGCACTGGAGCGACGAGCTGCCCGAACGCTGGGAGCGACTCGAACACCCCTTCCCGCGCTGGCTCCTCGAAGAGGCGCTCGACGTGTGTGCGACCCGGGGAACCGTCGGACGGCGCGGCGGACGCGACGTCCTCGTGCACACCGACCTGCACGGCATGAACGTCCTCGGCGATCACGACGGCGGCTTCCGCGCCATAGATCCACAGGCCGCCGTGGGGGAAGCCGAGTTCGCGGTGGCCCCTATGCTGTGGAATCGCCTCCCCGAACTCCGGCGCCACAACGCTGCGGAGGCCCTGCTCGACCGCTGCGCCGAGCTCGCTGCGGCGGCCGGTCTCGATGCAGAGGCCGCACGCGCGTGGGCCGTCCTGCGAGAGGTCGAGAACTCCCTGTGGTACGCCTCGAAGCCCGGGCACCGGGGCGATCTCGAACGCTCGCTGTGGGTCGCGAGCGCCCTCTGCTACCGGCTGCTGCCCGGCCTTCCGGCGGCGTACGAGCTCAAGCGGCTGGACTGATCCAGGCTCAGGCGAAGTTCTCGTTCCACACGTCGAAGGCGAGCTTCACCGCGAGGGCCGCCACGACGGCCAGGAACACCCATCGGATGAATCTATTGCCACGGGCCACCGCCATGCGGGCACCGACGTAGCCGCCGCACATGTTGGCGGCGCCGAGAACGAGCCCGACGCCCCAGAGCAAGGCACCGCTCGGGGCGAACAGCAGCAGCGCTCCGAGGTTCGTGGCCATGTTGACGATCTTCGCCTTGGCGCTCGCCTCGAGGAACGCGTATCCCATTCCCGAAACGAGCGCGATGACGAGGAACGAGCCCGTTCCGGGGCCGATGAGCCCGTCGTAGAAGCCGATCACGAGGCCCAGACCGCACGCGGCAGCAAAGTGGCGGCGCCCCTTGAGCCGCAGCACGGTGTACTGCCCCAGCTGGGGCCTGAAGACGGTGAAGAGCGCGACGGCGACGATGGCTCCAAGAATGATGGGCTTGAAGACGCGCGCGGGCAGCGCCGACGCGAGCGCGGCGCCGCCGAACGCACCGGCGAGGGCCACTGCTGCCATCGGGATCGCGGTGCGAAGATCGGGTCGTACTCGCCGGGCGTAGGTCAGCGCGCTCGTGCTCGTGCCGAAGACGGAGCCCATCTTGTTCGTCGCGAGGGCATGGACCGGCGTTATGCCCGGCAGCGCGAGCAGTGCCGGTAGCTGGATCAGCCCTCCTCCACCCACGACCGCGTCCACCCAGCCCGCGGCGAACCCCGCCAGGACGACGAGGACGAGCGTGAGGGGGTCAAGCAGCTCGAAGCCGCTGTGCACGGACCCGGATTACGCGTCGCCGCGCACGGCCCGCACGACGTAGTCCGCGACGTCGCCCACGGGAACGTCCTCAGCGGACCCCGAACGCCGGTCCTTGACCTCGAGGGTGCCGTTCGCGAGGCCCTTGCCAACGGCGACGATGGTCGGGACCCCGATGAGCTCGGCGTCCCCGAACTTGACGCCTGGCGAGACCTTCGGCCGGTCGTCGAGCATGACGTTCAGGCCACGGGACTCGAGCTCCGCAGCGAGCCGCTCGGCTTCGGCGAAGATCTCCTCGCCACGGCCGACGGCGACGACGTGGACGTCGGCGGGAGCGACAGCCCGGGGCCAGATGAGGCCCCGCTCGTCATGGTTCGACTCGGCGATGGCCGCTACGGCGCGGGTGACACCGATGCCGTACGAGCCCATCGTGACAGTGACCTGCTTGCCGTTCGCGTCGAGCACCTTGAGCTCGAGGGCCTCGGCGTACTTCCGGCCGAGCTGGAAGATGTGCCCCATCTCGATCCCCCGGGCGGTCTCGAGCGGCCCGGATCCGTCGGGCGCCTCATCGCCCTCGCGCACCTCGGTGCATTCGATGACGCCGTCCCAGCCGAAGTCCCGCCCGGCGACAAGTCCGTACACGTGCTTCCCGGGCTGGTTCGCGCCCGTGATCCACCGCGTGCCGGGAACGACGCGCGGATCCACGAGGTAGAGGAGTCCCGATTTTCCTTCAAGGCCCAGGAGCGCGTCTTCGGTATCGAGGCCCGGCCCGAGGTAGCCCTTGACGATGAGGGGCTGCGACTTGAGGTCCTCCTCGCTCGCAGCCTCGAGGCCGATCTCTCCGGCGACCGGCAGGAAGGCTCCGATGTTCGCCTCCACGCGCTTGAGGTCGACGGCACGATCGCCGGGGACCCCGATGACGACGAGCTGCTTCTCCCCGGTGGGGAGCTTGACGGCCAGCACGACGTTCTTGAGGGTGTCTGCGCCCGTCCAGCGCCGCTCGGGATGGGGGAAGATGGTCTGCGACGCCTCGACGAGGGTGTCGATCGTCGGGGTGTCGGGGGTGTCGAGGACCTGCGCCGCGGGCGCGTCGCTGTAGTCGACGGCAGCGGGGACCACAGTGGTCACAGCCTCGACGTTGGCGGCGTAGCCACCGGCGGAGCGCACGAACGTGTCCTCGCCGATCTCCGTCGGGTGGAGGAACTCTTCGCTCTTCGAGCCGCCCATCGCGCCGGCCGTCGCCTTGACGGGCACGACTTCAAGCCCGAGCCGCGCAAAGATCCGCAGGTACGCTTCGCGGTGCGCCGCGTAGCTCGCGTCGAGGCCTGCGTCGTCGACGTCGAACGAATACGAGTCCTTCATGATGAACTCGCGCCCACGCAGGAGTCCGGCCCTGGGACGGGCCTCGTCCCGGTACTTGTTCTGGATCTGGTAGAGGCTCAGCGGGAGGTCTTTGTACGAGGAGTACAGGTCCTTCACGAGGAGCGTGAACATCTCCTCGTGCGTTGGGGCGAGGAGGTAATCGGCGTCCTTGCGGTCCTTGAGCCTGAAGATCCCCTCCCCGTACTCGGTCCAGCGGTTCGTCGCCTCGTACGGCTCCTTGGGCAGGAGCGCCGGGAAATGGACCTCCTGGGCACCGATCGACGCCATCTCCTCGCGGATGATCTGCTCGACCTTGTGCAGCACGGCAAGCCCGAGCGGGAGCCACGTGTAGATCCCCGGGGCGGCCCGGCGGATGTAGCCGGCGCGGACGAGCAGCCTGTGGCTGGCCACCTCGGCGTCGGCCGGATCCTCACGCAGGGTTCGCAGGAACAAGGTGGAGAGTCGCAGGACCACGTGCGGCATCCGTTCTGGCGGTGAGCTGTGCGCTCGGGATGGAAAAGGTCAGCTACCAATGTATCCCAGCCGGGTCCGACCCGTTGACGGCACCGGCGGTCCGCCCTAGCCTGAATTCATCACTTGATGAATTCAGTGATGAGTTGATCGGGTGCGTGATGAATGTCCCTCCTCCGACCGGAGTCCGTCATGTCAGGGTCGCCTTTTGCCGCCACTGCCCCATCCCACGCGGCAGCTCCGCCGCCAGCGGTCGAGGCCGACCGCCTCGTCGTCCGGCTTCGCCGCACGGAAGTCCTCCACGGACTCGACTTCTCGGTCCCGTCGAGCCGCGTGACCGGGCTGCTGGGCCCTTCAGGGAGTGGGAAGAGCACACTCATGCGCACGATCATGGGCGTCCAGCGCATCGCGTCCGGGACACTCCGAGTCCTGGACAGGCCAGCGGGCTCCGCGGCCCTCCGCCCGCTCATCGGCTATATGACGCAGGACGCCGCCGTGTACAGCGACATCACGGTCCTCGACAACGTCCGCTACTTCGCCTCCCTGCACGGCCGGAGCCGCGCGGACGCCCGCGACGCCGTCGTCGCCGTCGGCCTCGCGGGCTTCGAGAAGCGCAAGGCCGCGGACCTGTCGGGAGGCCAGTTCAGCCGGGTATCGCTCGCGTGCGCGCTGGTCGGGCAGCCGAAGCTGCTCGTCCTCGACGAGCCGACCGTCGGGCTCGATCCCGTGCTCCGAGTCGACCTCTGGGAGAGGTTCCGCGCGCTCGCCGACGCGGGCACGACCCTCCTCGTCTCGAGCCATGTCATGGAGGAGGCGAGCCGGTGCGACTCGCTCCTGCTCCTGCGTGACGGGCACCTCCTGGCCCAGCTGACTCCGGACGGGCTGCGTGAGGAAGGCCAGAGCCAGGATCTCGAGCAGGCATTCCTCGGAATCATCCGGAAGGCCGAGCCTGGCTCCGCGAGAGCAGCGAAGGAGAGTGCAGCATGAACCCGCGCATGCTCGCCGCGACGACGGCGCGCGTCCTCAACCAGCTCCGGCACGACCCGCGCAGCATCGGACTCATCCTCGTCGTCCCGTCGGTGCTGCTCGCCGTCGTGTACTGGCTCTTCGAGAACGAGACGCTGCCGCCCGGGATGCCGCGCACGTTCGACCGGATCGGCCCGATCATGCTCGCGATCTTCCCGTTCGTCATCATGTTCCTGCTCACCTCGATCACGATGCTGCGCGAACGCACCTCCGGCACGCTCGAGCGGCTCATGACGACCCCGATCCACAAGGCCGACCTCCTGTTCGGCTACGGCATCGCCTTCTCGCTCATGGCGGCCCTCCAGTCTGTCGTCGCGACGGGTGTCGCGTACTGGATCTTCGGCCTCGACATCAAGGGCAACGCCGGCCTCGTGGTGCTCGTCGCCGTCGTCAACGCGGTCCTCGGGGTATCGCTGGGCCTCTTCTGCAGCGCGTTCGCCCGCACGGAATTCCAAGCCGTCCAGTTCATGCCGATCGTCGTCATCCCGCAGATCCTCCTCTGCGGGCTCTTCGTGCCGCATGCGCAGATGACGGACGTCTTCCAAGTCCTCTCGGACTGGATGCCGCTCACATACTCAGTCAAGGCCCTTCAGGAGATCACCGCCAACACTGACCCGACTGGCGAGATGTGGCGGGATCTCTGGATCATGGCGGGCGTGCTGTTCGGGATGCTGCTCCTCGCGTCGCTCACGCTGCGGCGCAAGTCCTCCTGAGCGGAAGCCCGATCATGGGGACCGGACGATGATGGCGCGGCCCAGGGGCCCGTCCGACCGCCGGGCAGCGATCGTCAGGGCCGCCACCCGGCTCTTCGCCGAGGACGGGTACGACGGCGTGAGCCTGCGGCAGATCGCCCGCGAGGCAGGCGTCGACGCCGCTCTCGTGCATCACTACTTCGACGGGAAGGAAGAACTCTTCGCGGCATCGGTCGCATTGCCGATGAACCCGGAGGTCCTCCTGAGCGGCATCGACGAGCAGGCCCTCGCCGAGCGCGGACGTTTCGTTGCCCGAGCGATCGTGCGCCTCTGGGAGGGCCCGCAGCGACACGCGCTGGCAGCCTTCTTCCGCTCGACGATCAGTTCGACGTCGCGCTCACGCCTCCTGGCCCAGCTCGTCCGCCGCCGCATCTTGGCGCGAGTCTCCGATGGCCTCCCGGGAGACGACGCCGAGCGCGAGCTTCGGGCTTCGATGGCTGCCTCACAGGTGGTGGGCTTCATGCTCGCGCGCTACATCGTCAAGCTCGAACCGCTCGCGTCGCTCCCCGCCGACGACGCCGAGCGGCTCCTCGCGCCGGCGATCCAGCGGCACCTCACGGGGCCGCTGCCCGGAGCCAGCTAGTGGCTCAGAACAGAACGGTCGCGAAGGTCCCCACGCGCTCGAAGCCGACCCGCTCGTAGCAGGCCTTCGCGCGCTCGTTGTAGTCGTTGACGTAGAGGCTCACGATCGGCGCGAGCTGGCGCGCGAAGCCCACGACGGCGGACATGCCGCCGTGGCTCAGGCCGAGTCCGCGGTGCGCGGGGTCTACCCACACGCCCTGCACCTGGCTTGCCGCCGACGACACCGCCCCGAGCTCCGCCTTGAAGATCACCTCACCCGCGTCGCCGAAGCGCGCCATCGAATAGCCCTGCTGGATGAGCTGCCGGACCCGACGGTAGTAGTTGTCGCTTCCCCCGGCTACCGGCGAATACCCGACCTCTTCCTCGAACATGGCGACGCAGGCCGGTGCGACGGCGTCGAAGTCATCGAGCGTCGTGATGCGCACGAGCGGGTCGGGACGAACGGCGGCTCCGCCCTCGATCGCCATGAGCGGCTGCACGGGACGGACCTCCCTGGCCT
This sequence comes from Sinomonas sp., assembly GCF_036848755.1. Taxonomy (NCBI): domain Bacteria; kingdom Bacillati; phylum Actinomycetota; class Actinomycetes; order Micrococcales; family Micrococcaceae; genus Sinomonas; species Sinomonas sp. The sequence goes on from NZ_DAIUJO010000009.1 coordinate 44,406, forward strand.
TGGGACCGCCCAGTCCCTCGTAGAGTGCGAGCGTCGGCTCGGCGGGCCCGAAGATCGAGGCGTAGCGCCGGTTCGCGCCGCGGATCACGTCGGCGAACGCGGGCGCAACATCCTCGTGCATGCCTACCGGGACGATGTTGGCACCGAGCCAGCACGCGCTCACAAGCCGCCCGTCGCCGTCGTACGCGCCGAGAATCTCGGCACCGCTCTGAGTTGGGGCAGCCGAGCCAGCAGTCAGGAGGTGGGCCGCGATGAAGACGTTCGCGACCGGATCGAGGGCAGCAAGCTCGCAGAGCTCGAGGGTATCCTCGTGCCCCAGCCTTCGGATCAGCGGGTCTCGTCTACGAGACGGTGACCACGGGGCCGCCCGCTGAAGCATCTTCGCCATCGGCCTCCCCCATCTCCTCGGCGATCTTCATCGCCTCTTCGATCAACGTCTCGACGATCTCGCTCTCGGACACCGTCTTGATGACCTCGCCCTTGACGAAGATCTGCCCCTTCCCGTTGCCGGAGGCGACGCCGAGATCAGCCTCCCGGGCCTCCCCCGGACCGTTGACGACGCAGCCCATGACCGCCACCCGGAGCGGGAACGTCATGCCCTCGAGGCCAGCCGTGACCTCTTCGGCGAGCTTGTACACGTCAACCTGTGCGCGCCCGCACGAGGGGCACGAGACGATCTCGAGGCGCCGCGGGCGCAGGTTGAGAGACTGGAGGATCTGGATTCCGACCTTGACCTCCTCGACGGGCGGCGCCGAAAGGGAGACGCGGATCGTGTCGCCGATGCCCCGCGAAAGGAGAGCGCCGAACGCCGTCGCCGACTTGATCGTGCCCTGGAACGCCGGGCCGGCCTCGGTCACACCGAGGTGCAGCGGCCAGTCGCCCTGCTCTGCGAGCAGCTCGTACGCGCGCACCATCACGACGGGGTCGTTGTGCTTGACCGAGATCTTGAAGTCGTGGAAATCGTGTTCCTCGAAGAGGCTCGCCTCCCAGAGGGCACTCTCCACGAGTGCCTCGGGAGTCGCCTTCCCATACTTCTTCAGCAGTCGCGCGTCGAGCGACCCCGCGTTGACGCCGATGCGGATCGAGGTGCCGTGGTCCTTCGCGGCCTGCGCGATCTCCTTGACCTGGTCGTCGAACTTGCGGATGTTGCCCGGGTTCACGCGGACGGCCGCGCAGCCGGCCTCGATCGCGGCGAAGACGTACTTCGGCTGGAAGTGGATGTCGGCGATCACCGGGATCTGGGACTTCTTCGCGATGATCGGCAACGCCTCGGCGTCGTCCGCCGACGGGCAGGCGACGCGAACGATGTCGCAGCCTGCGGCAGTGAGCTCCGCGATCTGCTGGAGGGTCGCGTTGATGTCGGTGGTCGGCGTCGTCGTCATGGACTGGACGCTGATCGGGTACTCGGAGCCGACTCCGACTGACCCGACGTGGATCTGCCGCGTCTTCCGCCGGGGGGCGAGCACGGGCGGCGGGGCTGCTGGCATTCCGAGGCTGACCGAAGTCAAGAGAACTCCTTGGTGAGGGATGTTTTCAGAACTGGGAGGCGAGGGGGCCTGACACCGGGTTCCACGCAACCGCCGACGATCCGGCGAGGAGGCCTTCGACAGCGAACGGGTCTTGGGCAAGCAGCGAGTGGAGTGCCTCGGCGTCGTCCGCTTTCATCAGCAGGAGCGCTCCCGTGCCGTCCTCGTACGGACCGCTTGCGAGGAGCTGCCCCTGATCGGCGATGGCAGCGAGCCACCCCCGGTGATCTGGGCGGACTTCGTCACGTCGGGCGGCTGTGGAGGCATCGTAGCGGTACTCAACGGCGAAGACGGTCATGGGTCCAGCCTATCCCTCCGCTCACCCGAACAGGTTCACGGGCTTGACGATATCGGCGTAGATGAGGAGAACGCTCATGGCGATGAGCACGCTCGCCACGGCGTACGTGAGCGGGAGGAGCTTCGCGATGTCGAACGGTCCGGGATCGGGGCGCTTGCGCCACGCCGCGATCCGACGCCTGATCCCCTCGTAGAGGGCCCCGGCGACGTGGCCGCCGTCGAGCGGGAGGAGCGGCACAAGGTTGAAGACGGCGAGCGCAAGGTTGACGCCGGCGAGAAGGCCGAACAACGTCGCGATGCGCGCCGAGAGCGGTACGTCCTCGAGCGCCGCAACCTCGCCCGCCGCGCGGCCGACGCCGACGACGCTCATCGGGCCGTTCGGATCGCGGGGTGCACTGCCGAACGCCGCTTGGGCCACGCCGACCACGCGTGCGGGCAGATTGACGACGACGACCGCGACCTGGGCGATGTTCTGGCCCACCGAGGGGAGCACCGACGTCGCCGGCTGGGGGGTGAGCGCCTGGCGCGCGCTGATTCCGACAAAGCCCGACTCAGTGGTCCGATAGCTGCCGTCCGCGTTCTTGACCGGCTGCCCGTCCGCCCCGTAGACGGTGACCGAGTTGAGCACCGGCGTGATCTTCAGGTCGACGTTCTTGCCGCCACGCTGGACGGTGATGCTCACGGTCTTGCCGGCCGACGCCCGAATCCACGAGCTCAGCTGGTCCCAGCCGGTCACTTCTCTGCCCTCGAAGCCCACGACCGTGTCGCCCGGCTGCAGGCCTGCCGCCGCGGCAGGCGTCTTCGTGCAGGTCGACGTGTCGGTTGTGCTCTGCTGCTGGTTGGCCGGAACCATGCACGCCGAGACGGAAGCGATCTGGTTCGTGGGTTCAGCGATGCCGAAGCCCATGAGGACAATCGCCGTGAACAGGATCCCGAGAAGGATGTTCATCGCCGGGCCGCCGAGCATGATGATGATCTTCTTCCACACCGGCAGCTGGTAGAAGAGGCGCCCGTGGTCCTCGGGCCGGACCTCTTCATGGGCCTGATCCCTCGCGGCTTCAGCGAGACCCTGGAACATGCCCGTGCTGGACTGCCGGACCGAACCGTCCCGCTGGTTCGGCGGGTACATGCCGACCATCTGGACGTAGCCGCCGAGCGGCAGCGCCTTGATGCCGTACTCGGTCTCGCCCTTGCGCCGCGACCACACGGTGGGGCCGAAGCCGATCATGTAGCGGGTCACGCGCACGTTGAAGAGCTTGGCGGGCAGCAGGTGCCCCACTTCATGGAGCGCGATGGAGACGGCGATACCGATCGCGACGAAGAGGACGCCGAGGATGAATAGCACGGTGGGGTTCACGAAAATCCTGTTCTGGCAGCTGGCTCAGCTTGCCAAACGCTCGTGAGCACGCTTCCGTGCCCACTCTTCGGCCTCGAGCACGGATTCCACAGTCATTTCCGAGGAACCTCCATGCTCCGACAGCACCGATTCGACGGTGTCAACGATATCGAGGAAGCCGATCCTCCCGGAGTGGAAGGCTTCCACGGCTTCTTCGTTGGCCGCGTTGAAGACCGCGGGATAGGTACTCCCCTGCTTCGCGGCGTCTCGCGCCAGATCGACGGCGGGAAACGCGCTCACGTCGAGCGGCTCGAACGTCCATGCTGCAGCCTGGGACCAGTCACAGGGGCTGGCAGCGTGGGGAACGCGTTCTGGCCAGCCCAGACCGAGGGCTATGGGGAGCCGCATATCTGGCGGCGATGCTTGGGCGATCACCGAACCGTCAGTGAACTGAACCATGGAGTGCACTACGGACTGCGGGTGCACGACGACGTCAATCGCCTCGAGTGCGACATCGAACAGGAGGTGGGCCTCGATGAGCTCGAGACCCTTGTTGACGAGCGTCGCCGAATTCGTCGTGACGACCCGGCCCATGTTCCACGTCGGGTGGTTGAGCGCCTCCGCCGGGGTGACGTTCCGCAGTTCCTCCCGGCTGCGGCCCCGAAACGGGCCGCCCGACGCGGTAAGGATAAGGCGATCGACCTCATCCGAGCGTCCGGCGCGGAGGCACTGCGCGATCGCAGAATGCTCCGAGTCGACCGGCACAATCTGCCCCGGCGCCGCGGCGCCCGTCACGAGCGCGCCGCCTACGATGAGGCTTTCCTTGTTCGCCAGTGCGAGCGTCGCCCCAGAGGCAAGCGCCGCGAGGGTTGGAGCCAGGCCAATGCTGCCCGTGATCCCATTGAGGACGACATCAGCCCGCCCGTTCGGCCCGTGCCACTCGGCAATCCGGGTCGAAGCTTCTGGGCCGGCGAAGAGCTCAGGCGCGTAGTCCGGGACGCCTTCTGCCTTCGCCGCACCGGCGATCAGGCTGCGTAGTTCGTCCACGCTGCCCTCTGCAATGCCGACCGCCTCAGCTCTTGTTCGCACCGCTTGGAGGGCAAGCGGACCAAGGTTGCCGCCTCCGGCACTCAGGGCCGTCACACGGAAGCGATCCGGGGCGCCGTCGACCACGTCGATGGCCTGGGTACCGATGCTGCCCGTAGAGCCGAGGATGATCACTGAGCGCTGCTCGGAGGCCGGGTTCTGCATGGAACCAGTAAACCTCACGGAGGCCGGCCTTCTCCTCGCCTCAGTGCCGCCAGCCGTTGCTACTGTCGCGGAAACTGCTCGGCCTACTTGTCGCTCTTGCTTGCTGCGCACTGCACCCGTCTGAGGGCTTCGCGCCCGTGTGAGGGCCTCAGCACAACTGATTTGGGGGATCTCGTGACACTGCGCCGTTCGATGACTTGTTCTCTGCTGCTCCTCTGCTTGGCGGGTCTCTTCGGTTGTGGGTCTCCCCCAGAAGCCGCAGGGACCGCGTCCTCCCCCGGTACCGGCTCGGCCACCGCTGCAGCGCCAAGCCCTTCGACCGCGATTCCCTCACCCGATCCGCGCCCAACGCCCGCAAGCTCACGCGGGCCCGCCCGCAACATGGCGCCGCCTGTGTTGCCCGATGCAGCGAAGCAGAACACGAAAGAGGGGTTCGAGGCGTTCACGCAGTATTGGTTCGACACAATTACGTACGCTCTCGAAACGGGAGACAGCACCCCTCTGCGGGAAATCTCGCTGCCGGACTGCAAAATGTGCAACGGCTATATCTCAGACACCGAAAAAGTCGCAAAGGGAGAAGGATGGCATGTCGGGCCGCGATGGACAATCTCGTCCTTTA
>NZ_DAIUJO010000010.1:0-14981 GCF_036848755.1 Sinomonas sp.
CGGCATGGATCACATGGTCCGCCGAATGCGCATGCCCGCGGTCTTCAAGATGGTCGAACTCGGACTGGGGGGTCGACATAGGTCTCTTTTCGGGAGGAAGACAGTTTCCGAGGCGACAGTGTGCCACAGCCCACGTGGCCGGTGCCACACGGGCCCTCGTTCACACAAGAGGCTTCCATATCTTGGATAAGTGGCCAAAATGCGGACAAGGAATTTGGGCCGCCCCGCCTGGCGGGGAGGCGCCTCAGGGGTGACGTTCGGCGTCGTCGTTCTTCGCTCCTGGAGCGCGAACGCGGGGTGCCGCCCTCCGCTACGGTATTTTGGGAGTCGTGCTCCTTTCCGACCGCGACATCCGAGCCGAGATCGACGCCCAGCGGATCGTCCTTGCGCCCTACGAGCCGGCGATGGTCCAGCCGTCAAGCGTCGACGTGCGGATCGATCGGTTCTTCCGGCTGTTCGACAACCACAAATACGCGCACATCGATCCCTCCCTCGAGCAGCCCGAGCTGACCCGGCTCGTCGAGGTCGACCCTGATGAGGCGTTCATCCTGCACCCGGGCGAGTTCGTCCTCGGCTCGACGTTCGAGACCGTGAGCCTTCCCGAGGACATCGCCGCCCGCCTCGAGGGCAAGTCCTCGCTGGGCCGGCTCGGCCTCCTCACCCACTCGACGGCGGGGTTCATCGATCCAGGCTTCTCGGGCCATGTGACGCTCGAGCTCTCGAATGTGGCGACCCTCCCGATCAAGCTCTGGCCGGGCATGAAGATCGGGCAGCTCTGCTTCTTCCGCCTCAGCTCCGCCGCCGAGCATCCCTACGGTTCCGGTGCCTACGGCAACCGATACCAAGGTCAGCGGGGACCCACCGCCTCCCGCAGCTACCTCAATTTCCACCGCACGCCGGTCTAGCCAGCTCGGGCGCCTCTGAGCCCCAGGGCCGGGGCGCCTCAGAGCGTCTGCGCGTAGAACCACTCGATGTGCTCCCGCACGAGGCGTGCGGCGCGGTCGCCGTCGCGCGCCTCGACCGCCTCCAGGATCTCCCAGTGCTGGCGCCGCAGCTCGGCAGCGATGTCGTGCCACCTGCCGCGCGCCCGGACGGCCTCGTCGACATAGTCGCGGATCGATTCCCGCAATGAGTCCATCATCGTGCTCACCACCGAGTTGCCGGCGAGGGCGCTGAGGGCGACGTGGAACTGCGCGTCGAGGGCAGTGAAGGCGGGTGAGGGGAGCTTGGGGTCGTCCATGGCTTCGAGCAGGCGCCGAGCCTCCTCGGCCTGGCCCGGTTCCCAGTCGGCTCCCGCAGCGTGGGCGAGCGACCACGTTTCCATCATGACGCGCGCCTCGACGATGTCCTTGACTGGGAGGCGCTGGCTCGCGACGTGCAGCCGGAGCGCCGAGCCGAGCGCCGAGGATGGGTCGGAGACCACGATAGTGCCGGCGTTCGGCCCCGAACCCGTGGCCGAGCGGACGATGCCCATCACCTCGAGTGAGCGGATCGCGTCCCGCACCGATGCGCGGGAGATGCCGAACTGCTCGGCGAGGGCCCTCTCGCCCGGCAGTCGGTCGCCCAGTTTGAGCCCTCCGGAGCGCAGGCTGTCCTCGATATGGCGAAGGACGGCGTCGTGGGCGCGTTCGCTCGCGCGTTCAGCTGGCATGGTCCCATCTTGCCGCAGGGCCCACCCTCCATGGGTGAGCCGTCTCTGGCCCGTAATCCGAAGCGGGGGTGCCGCTTCGGATTGCGGTCGACGAGAATGCCTGACACTATGGTCAGACCACATGGTCCGGCCGTCCCTGCCCGGGCCGGAAAGGACACCATGAAGATCGCGCTCTTCGCGACGTGCATCGTCGACGCGATGTACCCGCGCGTCGCGCATGCCACGGTGCAGATCCTGGAACGGCTCGGCCACGAGGTCGTGTTCCCTGCCGGGCAGGCGTGCTGCGGGCAGATGCACCTGAATTCCGGCTACTTCCGAGAGGCCCTCCCCGTGGTCGAGAACCACGTGCGCGCGTTCGAGGGCGGCTTCGAGTCGGGGGAGTACGACGTCGCCGTCGCGCCTTCCGGATCATGCGTCGCCTCAGTGAAGCATCAGCATGCGATGGTCGCCCGGTGGGCGGAGGAGCGGGCGGACGTGCGAGGAGCGGATCCGACACTCGCGTCCCGCGCTAACGCCGTCGGGGAGCGGACCTACGAGCTGTCCCAGCTCCTCACCGACCTCCTCGGCATCACCGACGCCGCAGCGCAGCTGGGCTCCTACCTGCCGGCGACCATCACCTACCATCCGTCCTGCCACGGCATGCGGCTCCTCCGCCTCGGCGACCGCCCGCTCAGCCTCCTGCGCACCGTGGAGGCGCTCGACGTCGTCGCCCTCCCCGAAGCCGAACAGTGCTGCGGCTTCGGCGGCACCTTCTCCGTCAAGAACGCCGACGTCTCCTCGGCGATGCTCGCCGACAAGGTCGACAACATCTGCGGGACCGGCGCGGGGGCATGCGCGGGCGGGGACGTCTCGTGCCTCATGCACATCGGCGGCGGCCTTTCGCGGGAAGGGCGGACGACGCCGGGCGGTGCCCCTGTGCGTACCGTGCACCTCGCCGAGGTGCTGGCGAGCACCCGCGCCAACCCGCTCCGCTTTGACGGCGAGCTCGCTCTGGCGGGAGGCACGCGATGACTTCTGTAAGCCTGGGAATCCCGGCCGTTCCGCCGCGCGGATTCGGGAACATCTCCGCCGTCGAGCCCTTCCCGCAAGCCGCCCACCGCGAGCTCGCCAATGCGCAGCTCCGCGCGAATCTCGGCCACGCGACGCACACCATCCGCGACAAGCGCCTCCGGGTCGTGTCGGAGCTGCCGGATTGGGAGGCCCTGCGCGACGCGGGTTCGGCGATCAAGACCGAGGCGATGGCGCGGCTGCCCGAGCTCCTCGCGCAGTTCGAGGAGCAGTTCACGGCGCGCGGGGGAATCGTGGACGGGGCGCGGGACGCGGCGGAGGCGAACCGGATCGCGGAGGAGCTCATCCGGGCGACCGGGGCGAAGGACGTCGTCAAGGTCAAGTCGATGGCGACCCAGGAGATCGGCCTCAACGAATACCTCGAGGAGCGTGGGATCTCGGCGTTCGAGACCGACCTCGCCGAGCTCATCGTGCAGCTCGGTCACGACAAGCCGAGTCACATCCTCGTCCCGGCGATCCACAAGAACCGGACCGAAATCCGCGACATCTTCCTCAAGGAGATGCCCGACGTCGACCTCGGCCTGACAGATGAACCGCGGCGCCTCGCAATGGCGGCCCGTGCGCACCTGCGCAAGAAGTTCCTCTCGGCGAAGGTCGCGATTTCGGGCGCGAATTTCGGCATCGCTGAGACGGGGACACTCGGCGTCGTCGAGTCCGAGGGCAACGGGCGCATGTGCGTCACGCTGCCCGAGACGCTCATCACGGTCATGGGCATCGAGAAGGTGCTCCCGCGGGCGCAGGACCTCGAGGTCTTCATGCAGCTGCTCCCACGCTCCTCGACGGGGGAGCGCATGAACCCCTACACGTCGCTGTGGACCGGGGCGACGCACGGTGACGGACCACAGAACGTCCACGTGATCCTGCTTGACAACGGCAGGACGCGCGCGCTCGCGGACCGACACGGCCGCAGCGCACTGCACTGCATCCGCTGCTCCGCGTGCATGAACGTGTGCCCGGTGTATGAGCGGACCGGCGGGCATGCCTACGGCTCCACCTACCCCGGTCCGATCGGCGCGATCCTCTCGCCGCTGCTCACCGGCGTCGAGGCCGAGGAGAACTCTTCCCTGCCGTACGCCTCGTCGCTCTGCGGGGCTTGCTACGACGCCTGTCCCGTCAAGATCAACATCCCGGAGATCCTCGTGCACCTCCGCGGCGAGGACGTCGAGGCGAAGCACGGGCGGGGTCAGGCGGCCGAGCCGGGGCCCGATGCGTCCGCGCGGAAGCGCAACGGACGACGCCGGGGCCTCCCGACCCAGATGGACGTCGCCATGGGCGTGGCGTCGTGGGCGCTCTCCTCGGGCGACCGGCTCGGGCTGGTCGAGAAGGGGTTGCCCGTGGGTCGGGCGCTCGCCGGGCGCGACGGGAAGTTCTCCCGCCTTCCGGGCCTCGCGTCCGGTTGGACCCAGAGCCGCGACGTGCCGGCTCCGCCGAGCGAATCGTTCCGGAGCTGGTGGAAGAAACGGGATCGGCGTCCGGGCGCCGCACCCGGCGAAGGTGACGGCGCAACGGGGAGTGGACCCGGCGAAGGTGACGGCGCAACGGAAGGGGGCCGGCGGTGAGCGCGCGGGACGAGATTCTGGCCCGGATCCGAGAGGCGATCGGGGACGGTTCTGGCCGGAGGGTCGGGGACGGTCGGGGCCCGGCGTATCGCACGGCGTCCGGCCTCGATGAGCACGCCCTCGTGGAACTCCTCGTCGACAGGCTCGAGGACTACAAGGCGCGGGTCGAGGTCATAGGGTCGGACGGACTTGCAGAGGCGATCCGCAGCCGTCTCGAAGGCAAGCGCTTCGTGGTGCCGGCGGGACTCCCGCCCGCGTGGCTGGACCCGAGCCTCGCCGACTCGGCGGTGACCGACTCGCGAGAGGCACCGATCGACGTCGAACGCCTCGACGAGCTGGACGCCGTCGTGACCTCGTCTGCGGTCGCCATCGCGGAGACGGGCACGATCGTCCTGGACGGCTCGCCCGACCAAGGCCGGCGCGCGATCTCGCTCGTGCCGGACCACCACGTGTGCGTGGTGCCGGTCGAGACGATCGTCGGGATCGTGCCCGAGGGCTTCGCGCGTCTGGACACCACTCGACCGCTCACGCTCATCTCGGGTCCATCGGCGACGAGCGATATCGAGCTCGAGCGCGTCGAGGGTGTTCATGGCCCCCGGACGCTCGACGTCCTCATCGTGCGCCAGACGGCAGGAGCCGGGACGTAGATCCCTAGGAACGGGGGCGGCGACCGGGCAGAATTGCGCCATGAGCGGCGCTGAGGTCGTGGCGATGTTGCCGGTGCTCGTCCTGGCGTGCGGGCTCGCGTTCTGGGCGTTCTCGATCCTCGACTTCGCGCGAAGCAACGCGCGCGGGGTGCGGACCCTCCCGCGGGACGCGTGGGTCGTGATCCTCGTACTGGGCAGCGTGGTCGGTGCCGCCGCATGGTGGACGTTCGGGCGCCCACGGCAGGAATGACGACGCAGTTCGTCGTCCTGCGCCCCCGTCGGCGCGCTCGAGGCGCCCGTCCGCGGACGGCTGGCCCGGTCAGAGGACGGGAGCCGCTGCTTCCTTCCGTCCACGCCGGGCCCCGCGCAGGGCCCGCACTGTCGGTTCGACGAACCGCGCTGCGAGAGGGCCAATCACGGCCATGAGCAGAACGTAGGCGGTCGCAAGGGCCGCGAGATCATTCGAGACCGCGCCCGAGGTCACCGCGAGGCCCGCGATCACGATGGAGAACTCGCCGCGCGGAATGAGCGAGACGCCGGCGCGGGCACGCCCGGGCACTGCGATGCCGGCACGGGCCGCTGCCCACCAGCCGGTCGCGATCTTGGTGAGGGCGGTGACGAGCGCGAGGAGGAGCGCCCACCCGAGCACGGGAGGGATTGACCGCGGATCCGTGTTGAGCCCGAACGCGACGAAGAAGATGGCCGCGAAGAGGTCCCGCAGCGGCTCGAGCAGGCGGGAGGCGAGGTGCGCGGTGGTGCCCGAGATGGCGATGCCGAGCATGAACGCGCCCACCGCCGCGGAAACCTGCATCGCGGAGGCCAACCCCGCGACGAGCAGCGCGAGCCCCATGACGTTGAGCAGGAACACCTCCGAATTCTCGCTGTGGACCACTCGCGAGACCTGATTCCCGAGGCGAAGGGCGACGACGAGCACAACCGTGATGACGGCGAGCGAGACGGCTACCGTCTGGAGGCCGCCCAACCAGCTCACCCCGGCAAGCGTCGCGGTCAGGATGGGCAGGTAGATCGCCATGGCGAGGTCTTCGAACACGAGGATCGAGAGGATCGTCGGGGTTTCCCGGTTGCCGAGGCGGCCGAGGTCGGTGATGACCTTGGCCACGATCCCGGAGGAGGATATGTACGTCACGCCGCCCAGGACAATCGCTCCGAGCGGACCCCAGCCCAGCAGCAAGGCCACCCCCGCGCCGGGGATGATGTTGAGGACCGCGTCCACCACCCCGGCCTGCCATGACCGCCGCAGGCCCGTGAAGAGTTCCTTCGCCGTGTACTCGAGTCCGAGCAGCAGCAGGAGCAGGATGACGCCGATCTCGCCCGCGAGGTGGGAGAACTCCCGCACGCCGCTGAGGTCGACGAGCCCCCCGGCCCCGAACGCGAGGCCGCCGAGAAGGTAGAGAGGAATGGGGGACATGCTGATCCGCCCTGCAAGCCGCGCGAGGAGCCCGAGGGCGAACACGACTGCCCCGAGCTCGATGAGCGCGAGCGCGAGCGGATCCACGGGTCAGCCCTTGCGGAGGATCGCCGCGGTCTGCTCCAGCCCTTCCTCCGTCCCGACGGCGACGACGAGGTCGCCGCGCCGAAGGACGACGTCGGGCCCGGGGGAGGGAACGACCTCGCCTTCTCGCATGATCGCCACGATCGACACGCCGGTGCGGGTCCGGATGCTCGCGCGTCCCATCGGTTGGTCGCGGTACGGCGAATCCGCCAGGACGGTGAACTGGCGCGTCACGATCCCGGGAACTTCCTTGTGCTCTTCGGTGAGTTGCATGACGATGCGTTGGCTCCCGAGCAGGTTTCCCAGAGCCGTGGCCTCGTCTCCCGTGAGCGGGATCGAGGCTTGGCACGAGTCCGGGTCCTCCCACGTCGAGATGATGAGCTCGGTTTCGCCGTCGCGATGGGTGACGACGCCGATGCGCCGCCCCGACTGCGTCATGAAGTCCTTGCGCACGCCGAACCCGGGCAGCTCCGTCTCCTCCACGTTCATGCATCAACTCTAGTCCGGGGCCCCGACAGTCGAGCCGGGCGCGCACGAGGGACCCCCGACCCCGAGGGAAGCAGAGCGCGAGGGAGCTAAAGCTCGGGCACGACGGCGGTGGCGACCTTCGCGGGGGGCCGCACCGGGAGCAGCACGAGCAGACCGGCAAGGAGCACGACCATGATGCCAAGGATGCCCCAGCGCTGCGCGTGGCCTGCGGCGACGAGGGGGGTCGCGATCGCGATGGACAGGCTGAAGAGCGTGGGGGAGAGGAAGCTCACGGCCCGACCGGTCGTCGCGTACAGGCCGAACAGCTCCCCCGACTCGCCGTCCGGCGCAAGCCGGGCCAGATACGCGCGCGCCGAGGCCTGGGCCGGGCCCACGAAGAGGCACAGGAACAGCCCGAACACCCAGAACGTCGCCGCTCCCGGCCACGTGAACGCCCCGAGATCGTAGGTAGCGGAACCTAGCACGAGGACGGCGAATCCTGCGATCAAGAGCCCCGTGAGGGATCCGACGATGACACGTTTGGGACCGATTCGGTCGTCGAGCATGCCGCCGAGGATCGCCCCCACGGCCGCCACCACGTTCCCGAAGACCGCGAAGAAGATCACCTGGCTCAGCGAGAACCCGAAAGTTCCGGCGGCGATGACCCCGCCGAAGGTGAATACCGCAGCGAGCCCGTCCCGGAACACCGCGCTCGCGATGAGGAAATAGAGCGTATGCGGACTCGTCTGCCAGATCGCCCGGACCCGCCGGAACAGCAGCGCATACGAGGCGACGACACCCAGCTTGGCCGCGCGGCGTCGTCGTACTTCCGGCACGGCGACCAGGACCGGCACGGAGAACACCACGATCCACAGCATCGAGAACACCGCGACGAGCCGGATGTTCAAGCTCTCGGCGGTCGACGCCCCGAACCAGTGGAAGACGGGCTGGACGAAGAGGACGAGGACAAGGAGGAGCGCGACGATGCCGCCGAAGTACCCGGCCGACCACCCGATTCCCGAGACGCGCCCGATCGTCTTCGGCGTCGCAATCTGCTCGAGCATGGCGTTGTAGTTGACGCCCGCGAGCTCCGAGAAGACGTGACCAGCGGCGATGAGACCGGCTCCGTACCAGAGGAGCTCCGGCCGCGGATACGCAAAGAAGCACAGACCGGTGAGCAGCGCTACCACGCCCGTGTGGATCCCGAGCCAGAGCTTGCGGCGGCCGCCCGCGTCCGAGCGCTGGCCCGAGACGGGGGCGAGCAGGGCGATGAGCAGGCCCCCGATCCCGAGGGCGAGGCCGAGCACGGAGGATGCGTGGTCGGCCCCACCGAACGCCGAGGACGTGAGGTATACGGTGAACACGAAGGTCGTCATGACCGCGTTGAAGGCCGCGGACCCCCAGTCCCACGCGGCCCACGCGAGGACCTGGCCCTTGCGGACGGGTGCGATGTGGAGCTCGAGCTCCGAGGGCTGCGGCGCGGCAGTCGACATAGCTCGCATGCTAGCGCTTGATAAGCTGACATCGTTGCTCGCACCAGCACGTCTGCCAGTCTTTACGACCGGTCTTCCCGACCGGTCTTTTCTGACCGCGTTTCCTGAGCACCGAACCCAACCGATGATCGCCCGACCCCAACTTCCTTGACTCGACACCGACTGACCTAGCGGAGGCGCCCCGTGGTACCAGTCATCGCCCTGCACTATGCGGTGGCGGCTGGTGCGCCTTGGATCTTCCGGCGGTGGGGCCGGGCGTCGTTCCTCCTCCTCGCCGCGGTGCCTGCGCTCTCCCTCGGGTGGCTCGCGTTCCAGCACGGCGCCGTGTATGGCGGCGGACTTGTCGAGACCTACCCGTTCATCCCGGCGCTGCGCTTCGACGTCGCGTTCCGCATCGATCCGCTCGCGTGGGTCATGGAGCTGCTGGTGTTGGGCGTGGGTGCGCTCGTCCTCGCGTACTGCTCGCGGTATTTCAAGGACGACGACGGCGGCCTGGGCGGGTTCGGGGGCCAGCTCCTCGCGTTCGCCGGCACCATGTTCGGTCTCGTCGCTGCGGACGACCTCATCTCCCTCTACGTGTTCTGGGAAGTCACGAGCGTCCTGTCGTTCCTCCTGATCGGGTTCGCCCGGACCCGCCTCGCGGCGCGGCGCTCCGCTGTTCAGGCGCTCATCGTGACGACGGCCGGCGGCCTCGCAATGCTTGTCGGCATCGTCATGATCGGGACGGCCGCGGGGACGTACCGGATCTCCGAGATCCTCGCCATGGCGGGGCAGCTGACGACGGCGCCCGGCAGCTCGGGCGTGATCGCGGCGGGAGCGCTCCTCCTCCTCGTGGGCGCCGTGAGCAAGTCGGCCCTCGTTCCGTTCCATTTCTGGCTGCCCGCGGCGATGGCCGCTCCAGCACCGGTCTCGGCCTACCTCCACGCCGCCGCGATGGTGAAGGCCGGCGTGTACCTCGTGGCCAGACTCGCGCCCGGCTTCGCGGACACCCCGTTCTGGAGGCCGGTCGTCCTTGGCTTCGGGGCTGCGACCCTCCTCATCGGCGGGTACCGCGCCCTTCGGCAGACCGACATCAAGCTCCTGCTCGCGTTCGGCACGGTGAGCCAGCTCGGGTTCATGATCGCCGTCGTCGGCCTCGGGACGCCCGAGGCGGCGCTCGCCGGCGTCGCCCTCGTCGTTGCCCATGCGCTGTTCAAGGCCGCCCTCTTCCTCATCGTCGGAATCGTGGACCATCAGACGGGGACGCGCGACATCCGGCGCCTCTCGGGCCTGTACCGGCGCGCGCCCAGGCTCGCGGTCCTCGCGGTGCTCGCCGCGGCCTCGATGGCGGGCCTGCCCCTGTTCGGCGGCTTCGTCGCGAAGGAGAGCGTCTTCGCGGCGTTCGCCGACGCGTTCGCGTCGCACGGACCGCTCTCGGCCGTTGCCGGCGTCGCCGTGCTTGCTGCGCTCGTCGTCGGGTCTGCTCTGACGGTCGCCTACAGCGCGCGGTTCGTGTGGGGGACATTCGCGCCGAAGCCGGGCCTCCCGGCGACGAACTTCAAGCCCGTCACGCCGCTCTTCGCGGCGCCCCCGGCGATCCTTGCCGTCCTCGGGCTCGTGTACGGGGTGTGGCCCGCACCCGTCGACGCGTGGGCGGCCCCGTACGCCCTCGCCGCGAGCCATCTCTCGGCATGGCACGGAGTCGACCTGCCGCTCGCGCTCTCAGCCGCTGCATGGGCTGGCGGCGCGCTGCTGTTCTGGGCCCGCGATTCCGTGTATCGGCTCCAAGTCGCGCTCTCGGGCCTGCCCGACGCCGAGCGGGCCTACCGCGGCATGGTGGGAGTGGTCGACGACGCCGCGATCTGGGTGACGGGGCGAACGCAGCGCGGCTCCCTGTTCTTCTATCTGGCGGTGATCCTCTCGGTCGCAACGCTCCTGCCGCTCGCCGTCATGCTCGTGACGCGACCTGCCATTCCCGGGAACGCCTACTTCGTCGACCCGAAATCGCCGCTCCAGGGGGTCATCGGCATCGGGATCGTGATCGGAGCGCTCGCCGCGGTCCGGGCCAACAAGCGCTTCCTCGCCGTGCTCATGGTCTCCGTGACGGGCTACGGCATCGCCCTGATCTTCGCCCTCCAGGGGGCGCCCGACCTCGCCATGACCCAGCTCCTCGTCGAGACGATCGTGCTCGTCGCCTTCGTGCTCGGCATGCGCCGGCTGCCCGCCCAGCTCCGGGACCGCACAGGCGGGGCCTACCGCGTGACGCGGGTCATCATTGCAGTCCTGTTCGGCGCGGTGATCGTCTTCGCCGGCATGTTCGCCATGGCCGCGCGGACCGACGCCCCGATCTCGCTCCGGTTCCCCGAGCTCGCCTACACCGAGGGCGGCGGGAACAACATCGTCAATGTCACGCTCGTCGACATCCGCGCGTGGGACACGTTCGGCGAGATCTCCGTACTCGTCCTCGCCGCCACGGGCATCGCGAGCCTCATCTTCATCAGCCACCGTGGACGCCGCCCCGGCCCCACGCACGAGGTGGAGACCGGGAGTGTCGGGCGCGTACGCGGCGTCGATCCCACCTCGCGCGGCGGGGCCGAGCTCGCCGTCGCGCGGACGTTTGCGTCGATTGAACGCGACGCATGGCTCGTGGCCGGCCGCACGCTCGCCCCGGAACGGCGGTCGATCATCTTTGAGGTCATCACCCGGCTCGTGTTCCACAGCATGGTGCTGTTCTCGGTCTACCTCCTGCTCGCGGGCCACAACGCCCCCGGCGGAGGCTTTGCGGGCGGCCTGGTCGCGGGCATCGCCCTCACCATCCGCTATCTGGCCGGCGGCCGGTTCGAGCTCCACGAGGCGGCGCCGTTCAACCCGGGCATCCTCCTCGGCTCGGGGCTCGCGACGGCGGCGCTCTCCGCTGCGGTGCCGCTGCTGGTCGGCGGACAGATCCTCCAGAGCGCCATCATCAGCCTGTGGCTGCCCGTCTTCGGGGACGTCAAATTCGTGACCTCGACGATCTTCGACGTCGGCGTGTACCTCATCGTCGTCGCTCTCGTGATCGACGTCCTGCGCAGCCTGGGTTCCCGCATCGACGAGCAGCTCGAGGACCATGCGCATGCCGACGCCGCACGGGAGGTCCGGGAACGGAGCGAGCGCGAGCACGAGAGGGAGCGCGCGTGAGCCCGAACCTGACCCTCCTGATCATCTCCGGCGTGCTGTTCGCGTGCGGGATCTACCTCGTGCTCGAGCGGAGCCTCACGCGCGTCCTCCTCGGCCTCCTGATGCTGACCAACGGCGCGAACCTCCTGCTGCTCACGACGGGCGGCTACGCGGGGCTGGCCCCATTCTTCGTGAAGGGCACGGATCCGCGCGCGTACACCGACCCGCTTCCCGAGGCGTTCGTGCTGACCTCGATCGTCATCTCCTTCGCCGTCACCGGCATCATGCTCGCCCTCGTCTACAGGACGTGGCAGCTCGGCCGCGGCGACGAGGTAGCGGACGACCTCGAAGACCGACGCGTCGCCGCCCAGACCGGCTCCCAGCCGGAGGAGGACGCAATCCTCCCCGAGGATGTCAGCGAGTTCATGGACCGTGAGGAGGCAGCAGCCGCCGACCGTGCTGCCGTGCACAGTGCCCGGCAGAAGGTCATGGCCCGCGACGCCGCGGGCGCCTCCCCAGAGGGTCCACTCGCCGACGGCAGAACCGCTGACGGCAGAACCGCTGACGGCAGAAGCGCCGACGGTGCAAGCCCCGACGGTGCAAGCCCCGACGGAGAGGATCCGGAGTGAACCTGGCCAGCCTGGCGCCGCTCGCCGTCGTCCTTCCCCTCTTCGGCGCGGCGGTGACGTTCGTGCTCCTGCGGCAGGAGCGCGCCCAGCGGATCGTGAGCATCGGCGTCGTCGCGCTCACCCTGGCGCTCGAGGTGACTCTCCTCGTCTCCGTGTGGGGCGGAGGGACCGTGGCCGTGCCGATCGGGGAGTGGGTCCCGCCGTGGGGCATCACGCTCGTCGTGGACCAGTTCTCCTCGCTCATGCTCGTGATCTCGAGTTCCGTGAGCCTCGCCGTCCTCGTCTACGCGGTGTCGCAGGGCATAGCCGACGGCGACAGGGACGGCCCGATCTCCGTCTTCCACCCGAGCTTCCTCATCCTGATCGCAGGGGTCTCGGACGCGTTCCTCGCGGGCGACCTCTTCAACCTCTACGTCGGCTTCGAGATTCTGCTCACGGCGAGCTACGTCCTCCTCACGCTCGGGGGGACGACGGCGAGGATCCGCGCAGGAGTCACCTACGTCGTCGTGAGCGTGGTCTCGTCCCTCCTGTTCCTCATCGCGATCGCGATGGTCTATGCCGCGACCGGAACGGTCAACATGGCGGATCTCGCGGTGAAACTCGGGCACCTCAGCCCCGGGATGCAGCTTCTGCTCCACGTCATGCTGCTCCTCGGCTTCGGGATCAAGGCCGCCGTGTTCCCGCTCTCGTTCTGGCTCCCGGACTCGTACCCGACCGCGCCCGCGCCCGTCACCGCGGTGTTCGCGGGATTGCTCACGAAGGTCGGCGTGTACGCGATGGTGCGCACCGAGACGCTCCTGTTCCCCGGCGACCAGCTCGATGGGCCGCTCATGGTGGTCGCGCTGCTCACGATGGTCGTCGGCATCCTCGGCGCCTTGGCCCAGACGGACATCAAACGCCTGCTGTCCTTCACGCTCGTGAGCCATATCGGGTACATGGTGTTCGGGCTCGCGATGAGTTCGGTGATCGGGCTCGGGGCGACGGTGTTCTACGTCATGCACCACATCACGGTGCAGACCTCGCTGTTCCTCGTGGCGGGGCTTATCGAGCGGCGTGCCGGGACCGCATCCATCGACCGTCTCGGCGGGCTCGCGAAGCTCTCCCCGCTGCTTGCGCTCCTGTACTTCCTCCCGGCGATGAACCTCGCCGGCATCCCCCCGCTCTCCGGCTTCCTCGGGAAGCTCGGCCTCATCCAGGCGGGCGTGACGCTGGGCACCCCACTTGCGCTCGCCGTCGTCGTCGGGGGAGTGGCGGTGAGCCTCCTGACGCTCCTCGCACTCGCGAGGGTGTGGGCTCGCGCCTTCTGGCGCACCCCGGACGACGCCGAGAATCCCGACGGCGCGCTCCTCGCCGCGGAGCCCGCCGCGTCGATGCCGCGGGCGATGGTCGGCTCCACGGCGGGCCTCGTGGCCCTCGGCGTGGCCCTGACCGTGTTCGCCGGGCCGCTGTTCACCGTGAGCCAGCAGGCCGCGAAGGACATGCTGGACCGCACTCCGTACATCACCGCCGTCCTCGGGCAGCAGGCCGCGCAGCAGGCGTCGCAGCAGGCCGCCCAAGCTGGGGTGACGCAGCCATGAGTCCCTTCCGCCGCGTCTCGCTCCGAACCGAACTGCCCCTGCTCGCGTGGCTGGTGATTGTCTGGGGTGCGCTGTGGCACGACTTCAGCGTGGGGAACCTCGTGTTCGGGCTCGTGCTCGCGCTGCTTGTCACAAGATTCCTGTACCTGCCGCCCGTCGAGCTCAGCGGCCGGTTCAACGTGTTCCACGCGGTGCGCTTCGCGTTCGTGTTCGTGGGGCAGGTCATCTCGGCGAGCCTCAAGCTCCTGTGGCTCGCCCTTGCAGTGGGGCCGGCCGCAAGCAGCGCGATCGTGGCCGTACCGCTGCGGACCCACAGCGACCTCATGGTCACCGCGACCGGTCACGTGACCTCGCTCATCCCAGGGTCGCTCATCGTGGACGTCGACCGAGCGAATGCGACGCTCTACGTCCACGGCATCGACGTACCGGACGCCGCGGCCGCTGAGAAGCTCCGCCGCTCCGTGCTCGCCGCCGAGGCCGAACTCATCCGGATCATGGGGTCCCAGCAGGACCTGCAGGTGCTGCGTGACGACGAGGCGCTGCTGGGACCGGGACGGGGTCCGGGGTTCCGCGGCCCGGGGCGGCGCGCCTCGGGGCCGGACGGTTCCGCGCTGGGAAGGGAGGCCGACGAGTGACGTTCCTCGACGGAAGCGTGCTCGTATGCAGCGTGCTGCTCGCGCTCGCGGCGCTCGGCGCCGTCGTCCGCATGATCAAGGGGCCCGCGCTCCTCGATCGCGTGCTTGCGGCGGATGTTCTCCTCGTCGTCCTCGCGTCCGCGCTCATCGTCAACATGGCCGCCCACCGGAATACGGACAATCTCGCGCTCGTCGTGGCGATCACTTTGATCGGGTTCGTCGGATCGGTGACCGTGGCGCGGTTCGTGCAGGACCGGAGGCGGCCGTGACTCCCGATGCGCTCGTGGACGCGGTGGCGGGTGTGCTCATGGTGCTCGGCGCCGTCATGTCGCTCAGCGCGGCGATCGGCCTCCTGCGCTTCCCCGACCTGCTCACCCGCATGCACGCCGCGACGAAACCCCAGGTGCTCGGCTCCTTGCTCCTGCTGACCGCACTCGGGCTCGAGCTGCGTTCGTGGGCGCTGGTGCCGCTTCTCGTGGTTGCGTGGATCTTCCAGCTGCTGACCGTCCCGGTCTCGGCCCACATGGTGGGGAGGGCTGGCTACCGGACCAAGCACGTCGACAAGACGCGCCTCACCGTCGACGAGCTCGACGACGTGGTCGCGCG
>NZ_DAIUJO010000010.1:15081-49328 GCF_036848755.1 Sinomonas sp.
TCCCCAGCATCTTCGCCGGGTTCCCCAGTTTCTGGGCAGCGAATGACGCCGCACCACCGAAACTGCTGGGATCGGGCCCCTCGCCGCTCCGATAGGTGGGGAGACCGGCGGGATAGGTGGGGAGACCGGCCCAGAAACTGGGGAGACCGGCGGGATAGGTGGGGAGCCCGGCGCTGTGCTTGGCAAAATCCCCGGCCGAGTTGTCCACATAGGTGAGCGCCGTCGTCGTGCGCGCCGCTCGAGGTTGGCACGATGGCGAGGTGGCCGACATTCTCGAGGTGCTCAGACGGTGGGGCGGTGTCGCGCGCCGGGGCGACCTCTTCCGGGACGGAGTTGCGCGTGCCGAGCTTGAAGCTGCGCTTGCAGCCGGCATCCTGGTGCGCCCGCGGCGCGGAATCTACGCGCTGCCCGACGCCGACCCGGTTCTCGTCCGGTGCGCGGCGACCAGCTCTTTGCTCACGTGCGTCTCCGCCGCACGGCATCACGGCTTCTGGGTGGTCCGCGAGCCGGAGGAGGCCCACATCCTGCGGATGGACGGTCGCTACGATTCTGGACGAGCTGTGGTGCACCGGCAGTCGTGGTGGCCGCCCGAGCCGAGAAGCCACGTCGCGTCCCGCCCCGACGTCCTGCTCCACGCACTGCGCTGCCTTCCGGAACTCGAAGCGCTCGTCATGGTCGAGTCAGCAGCACAGAAGGGGCTCTCGCTCGATTTCCTTCGGCAGCGGCTTCCGGGACGCCGCAATGCCGCGGCGAGGCGCGTGCTCGACGCCGTCGGCTCGGGAGCCGACTCCCTGCTCGAGACGCTCGCGAGGGAGCACCTTCGCCGGGCCGGCCTGGGCGTTCAGCCGCAGGTCGAGGTCGAGGGAGTCGGCTGGATGGACGTTCTCGTCGAGGGCTTCGTCGACGTCGAGACCGACGGTCGCGTGCACAACGAGCCTGCCCAGCGTGCAAAGGACTACCGGCGTGATCGTGCCGCCCAGCTTCGTGGATACGAAGTGCTGCGCTACACCTACAGCGACATCGTCGACCGGCCCCAGTCGATGGTGGCCGAGGTGTGCGAGGTGGTCGCGCGTCGTCGGGCTCTCGGTGGTCCTGCGCCGGGGCGTACGGCGGTCGGCTGAGCCGGCGCGGTCAACCGATTCGTCGTCGAAGCCGATCTCCCCGCGAGGTCAGCCGATTTCCCCGAGTCATCTGCCGACCTCCCCAGGATTCACGCCCGACGACGGCGCGCGATCCGGAGATTCCGGGGTCGGCACGGGCCGGACTGGGCGGGAGTTGGGGAGCCCGGCGCGGAAGTTGGGGAGCCCGGCGCGGGAGTTGGGGGAGTCCGGCGCGGGAGTTGGGGAGCCCGGCGCGGGAGCCGCGGGAGTCCGCCCTACACCTTCTCGGGCGAGTTGTTGAAGCGCGCAACCGCCTTCTGCGTGTACCGCTGGGTGAACACCTGAACCACGGCGCCGACGGCGGAAGCGACCAGCGCGAACACGAGCGTGTCGCGGAGGCTGGCCTCGAGGTTCGTCGGGTCCTTCGGCGGCGTGTGACCCGTGCCCTTCTCCCAGGCTTTGTCAAGCACCTTGGTCGCCACGAAGCCGGCCCCGATGCCGATCACCGTCCCGAGCATCTTGATGAGCACCGTCACGTCCGTCTCTCCTTCGCATTCGGTACAGTCCTGCAGCTAGCCAGAGCTTTCCCGCTCAGCCTAGCGGTAGACTGGCTCCACTTCATACGACAGGGGAGCGCCGTGCCGCCGGGCCAACCGGGGGCAAAGGGCGCTGAGAGTGCGGCCCACCGCAGACCCTCGAACCTGCTCCGGCTAATACCGGCGAAGGGAGTCGAGTTCTCAGGCAGCCTGGCTGCCGCCCCTCCTGATCCCAGGGGGAGAAGACTATGAGCACCACCACCAAGAGGCCCGCCGCATCCTGGCGGGTTGTCGACATCGTCGTCGCCGCGGTCGTGTCCGTTGCGTGCGGCGTCATCTTCTGGCTGTGGGACCAGGCGTACGCCGGTGTCGAAGTGGCCACGGCGGCGTTCGCTCCGCTCAGCGGCCTCTACTCGGGGGGCTGGCTCCTGGCGGGCGTCCTCGGAGGACTCATCATCCGCAAGCCGGGTGCGGCCCTGTTCTGCGAGATCCTCGCGGCCGTCGTCGAGGCCCTCCTCGGCTCCCAGTTCGGCGTCACCGTTCTCCTTTCCGGCCTTGTGCAGGGACTCGGCGCCGAGGTCGGCTTCGCGGTCTTCGCTTACCGACGCTGGAACCTCGGTGTCGCGCTCCTCGCAGGCGGCCTGTCGGGTCTGGCCCTCGGCGTGAGCGAGGTCATCCAGTTCTTCCCGACGTGGGAGTTCGGCTGGCAGGTCGCGTACACGGTGTTCGCCGTGATCTCGGGCGTCGTCATCGCAGGCCTGCTGAGCTGGCTCGCGGTCAAAGCATTGGCGAAGACGGGGGCCCTCTCCGCCTTCGCGTCGGGGCGTGCCGCGGACGTCTGACATGCCCCACGCCTCTGCGGGCCCGGCTCGCGTCCGTGCGAACGGCTGGGGCTGGCGTCACGCTGGCCGCAAGGCGTTTGCGGTGAGCGGCGTCGACCTCGAGATCTCTCCCGGCGAGCGGGTCCTGCTGCTCGGCGCATCCGGCGCGGGCAAGTCAACGCTCCTGCACGCGCTCGCTGGGGTCCTCGGGGCGGCCGAGGAGGGCGAGGAGCAGGGCGAGCTGACGGTCGACGGCGTACCCGCGCCGAGCGCGCGCGGTCGCGCCGGCCTGGTGCTTCAGGACCCGGACGGCCAGATCGCAATGGCCCGCGTGGGCGACGAGGTCGCGTTCGGCTGCGAGAACCTCGCCGTGCCGCGGGACGAGATCTGGCCGCGAGTGCACCGCGCGCTCGATGACGTGGGACTCGACGTCCCCCTCGACCGGTCCACGGCGGCCCTCTCGGGAGGCCAGAAGCAGCGCCTTGCCCTCGCGTGTGTCCTCGCCATGGAGCCCGGGCTCGTGCTCCTCGACGAACCCACCGCGAACCTCGACCCCGAGGGCGTCGAGGAAGTCCGTGCAGCGGTGCAGCGCAGCCTCGACCGCACGGGTGCGACGCTCGTCGTCGTCGAACACCGCGTTTCGGTGTGGGCGGAGCTCGTCGACCGCGTGATCGTCCTGGGCGCACGTGGTGGCCTCCTCGCGGACGGAGGTCCCGGGCAGGTGCTCGGCAATGCGGACGTACGACGGCGGCTGGCCACCGCAGGGGTGTGGGTGCCCGGCTGGCATCCGCTCACCGGGGAAGCCGCGGCGCGCCCGCTCCGCAAGGCCTCCGCCGCTGGTGCGGACGCCGCCGCTGGTGCGGACGCCGCCGCTGGTGCGGACGCCGCCGCCCGTGCGGACGCCCAAGGGGAGCTGCTGAGCGCCCGGGCCCTCGCCGTCGGACGCTCACCGAAGGCGCCGCCCGTCGTCGGCGGGATCGACTTGTTGCTCCGCGCCGGGCATGCGGCGAGCGTGACGGGCCCCAACGGAGCCGGGAAGTCGACGCTCGCGCTCACCCTCGCCGGCCTCCTCCCCGCAGTCGGCGGACGTCTCGAGGCGCTCCCGGCGCTCTCTCGCGGCGCCGGGACAAGCCCCCACCGCTGGCGCTCGAGCGAGCTCGTGAGCCGGATCGGCACCGTCTTCCAGGAACCGGAGCACCAGTTCCTCACACCACGGGTGCTCGACGAGCTCGAGTTCGGGCCCCGGCGCGTCGCGCGCAGACCCGAGAAGGAGGTGCGGGTGCTCGTCGACGGACTCCTCGAACGCCTTCGCCTGGGCCGGCTCGCGGAGGCGAATCCGTTCACCCTCTCGGGCGGCGAGAAGCGCCGCCTCTCAGTCGCGACGATGCTTGCCACCAACCCGAGCCTTCTCGTGCTCGACGAGCCGACGTTCGGGCAGGACGCGCTCACGTGGGCCGAGCTCGTGCGCCTCCTCGCCGAGCTCCTGGAACAGGGAACGTCCCTGCTCGCGGTCACTCACGACGAGGACTTCACGACAGCCCTCTCCGATGCCGTGTACCGCGTGGATGGCGGGCGGGCGGCGCGAGTCGAGGCCGTCGCATGAGCGTGGATATCCTGACTCCCGAGCTCGCGAACTCGGTCCTCGCCCGGGCGAACCCTGTGGCGAAGCTCGCCGCGGCGCTGTGCATCACGATCACGCTGCTGCTGAGCGTCGATTGGGTCTCGGCCTCCGTAGCACTCGTGTGCGAGCTGTTCATGCTGCCGCTCCTGGGCGTGCGGCCCGTCACCTTCCTGCGTCGAACGTGGCCGCTGGCCGCGGCAGCTGCAGTGGGGGCCTACTCGACCGCCCTGCTCGGCGCCAAGATCGGGCCAGTCTGGCTGCAGCTCGGGCCCGCCGTGTTCACCGAGCACTCAGTGCTCAGCGGCATCGCGATCGGCCTCCGCGGCCTTGCCGTGGCCCTGCCCGGCGTCTTCCTCCTGTTCTCCACCGATCCCACGGACCTCGCCGACGGCCTCGCGCAGAAGCTCCGCCTCCCGGCGCGATTCGTGCTCGGCGCCCTCGCCGGAATGCGGCTCGTGGGCCTCCTCGTCGACGAGTGGCGGACCCTCGGCCTCGCTCGCAGGGCACGTGGGGTCGGGAGCGGGCACAGCCCGATTGCGCGGTTCAGGGCGTTCCTCGGGCAGGCGTTCGCCCTGCTCGTGCAAGCGATCCGACGCGCGACGCGGCTCGCGGTCGCGATGGAGGCCCGCGGCTTCGGCGGCGTGGTGGACGGCCGGCCGGCGCCGAGGACGTGGGCGCGCGAGTCGAGCTACTCGCGCCTCGACGCGTGGGTGCTCGTCGCGGGAGCGGCCGTCGCCGCGCTCTCGGTGGGGGCCGCCGTCGTGCTCGGGACCTGGAACGTCGTGTGGGGCTGAGGGAGGGCGCGCCCCCTTCCGTTGCGCCGTCAGATCCGCAGGGTGTGACCCTGCGGATCTGACGGCGCAAGCGGGGTGACGCGGGGGAAGGGTGCGCCGGCTCTGGCGTGCCGCGCGGTGGAGTGGGATCGTTGCCGCGGGAGGAACCACGAGCGAAGGAGCCAGCGATGGTTGAGATCGTCGGATCGTTCTCGAGCTTCAGCGTCGACGACGTTCCACGGGCACGTGAGTTCTACGCCGAGACGCTCGGCTTCAAGGTCGAGGACGTCATGGGCGGCCTCCGGATGACCCTCCCGGGCGGAGGCCAGGTGTTCGCCTACCCCAAGCCGGACCACGCCCCGGCGAGCCACACGGTGCTCAACCTGGTGGTCGCCAACGTGGACGACGCCGTTCGCTCGCTCCACGAGAAGGGCATCCGCGCCGACCACTACCCGAGCAGCGAGGAGATGCCGCTCGATGAGAACGGGATCCTGCGGGACCGGGAGGGCGGAGAGGGCCGCGGAATTGCTTGGTTCAAGGATCCCGCGGGCAATGTTCTCTCAGTCGTGACCGATTAGTGACAGGATCTTTATCTCATGGTATGAGGCTTTCGGCGGTCTAGACCGCTCCGACGTGTCCAATGGGATGTCGATTTGCGGTCGCCTATCGCATACGTGATATTTTGGCCACATGGCACAACAGACTGCTGAGACTGTCGGGGCAATCCTGCGCGAAGTGCGAAGCGACAGGGGCTGGACCCAGGGGCAGCTGGCTGCCGAGCTGGGGACGAGCCAGAGCGCCGTCGCCCGGATGGAGCAGGGCAAGCAGAACCTGAGCCTCAAGATGCTCCAGCGCATCGAGAATATCCTCGGTCAGCGCATCCTCAATATCGGCCCGTCCAAGATGACCCACCTCCGGGTCGAGGGCGGACGGCGCCTCTCCGGGGCCGTCGACGTCAACACGTCCAAGAACGCCGGCGTCGCGCTCCTGTGCGCGAGCCTCATCAACCGCGGCACCACGACCCTGCGCAATCTGGCCCGCATCGAGGAGGTCAACCGCATCGTCGAGGTGCTCACCTCCATCGGCGTCGAATGCACGTGGCTCCCCGGCGCTCCCGGGGCCCAGCCCCGCGACCTCCAGATCCGCCGTCCTGCGAAGCTGAGCCTCGAGGCCATGGATGTCGAGGCCGCGCGTCGGACCCGAAGCGTCATCATGCTCCTCGGGCCGCTGCTCGATGAGCGCAGCGAGTACAAGCTCCCGTACGCCGGCGGCTGCGACCTCGGCACGCGGACGGTCGAACCGCACATGCAGGCCCTCCGCACCTTCGGGCTCGACGTCGAAGCCTCCAACGGCTTCTACTCCGTCCGGGCTCCCGAGGCCGACCGGCACGACCGCACCTTCGTCCTCACGGAGCGCGGCGACACGGTCACCGAGAACGCGATCATGGCGGCCGCGCACCGCGAGAGTCTCACCGTGATCCGCAACGCCTCGCCGAACTACATGGTCCAGGACCTGTGCTTCTACCTTCAGAGCGTCGGAGTTGAGATCGAGGGCATCGGGACCACGACCCTGCGGATCCGTGGCCGCTCCCGGATCGAGCAGGACATCGACTACTGGCCCTCAGAGGACCCGATCGAGGCCATGAGCCTCATCACCGCGGCGATTGTCACGAACTCCGAGGTGACCGTGCGGCGTGTGCCGATCGAGTTCATGGAGATCGAGCTCGCGACCCTCATGCAGATGGGCCAGAAGCTCGAGATCTCGGGCGAGTACATGGCGCGCAACGGCCGCACGCGGCTCGTGGACGTCACGACGCTGCCCTCCGAGCTCGCCGCGCCGACGGACAAGATCCATCCGATGCCCTTCCCCGGCCTCAACATCGACAACCTGCCGTTCTTCGCCGTCATCGCGGCCAACGCCACCGGTCAGACCCTCATCCACGACTGGGTCTACGAGAACCGTGCCATCTACCTCACGGAGCTCAACCGCCTCGGTGGCCAGATCCAGCTCCTCGACCCGCACCGGATCTACGTCAACGGGCCAACGAAGTGGCGCGCTGCCGAGGTCGGCTGCCCGCCGGCTCTCCGGCCCGCCGCGTGCATCCTTCTGGCCATGCTCGCCGCCCGCGGCACGAGCGAGCTTCGCAATATCTACGTGATCGAGCGTGGCTACCAGGACCTCGCCGAGCGCCTCAATTCGATCGGCGCCCGGATCGAGTATTTCCAGGACTGAGAATCCTCGTTGCGCCGTCACTTCCGCAGGGTAGTGACCCTGCGGAAGTGACGGCGCAACGAGGGGAGAAGCGGGCTCATGAAGGCGATCATGTACAACCGGACCGGGGACTCCTCCGTTCTCGAGTTGCGGGAGCGCGAGATTCCGGAGCCCGGCGAGGGCGAGGTGCGCGTCCGAGTGGCCGTTTCGGGCGTCAACCCAACGGACTGGAAGGCCCGCGCCGGGGGCACATACGGCAAGCTCGACGGCTGGCACGTGCCGAATCAGGACGGTGCCGGGGTGGTCGACGCAGTCGGCCCGGGCGTGGACGGGTTCGAGGCGGGTGATCGGGTCTGGCTCTGGGACGTCGCATACGGCGGCATGGAGGGGACCGCGCAGGAGTACGTCGTCGTGCCGCGCGGGAAGGCCGTCCCGCTCCCGGACGATGAGACGTTCGACGCCGGAGCCTCCGTCGGGATCCCGGCCCTCACCGCTCACCGCGCGCTCACCGCGAGCGAGCACGGTCCCGCTCAGCTTGCGCCGGGAGCGCTCATGGGCCAGACCGTTCTGGTGACGGGCGGCGCAGGCGCCGTGGGGCACGCGGCGATCCAGCTCGCGCGATGGGCCGGCGCGACCGTCATAGCGACGGTGAGCGGGGAGGCCAAGGCGGATCTCGCGCGCAAGGCGGGCGCCGCCGTCGTCCTCAACTACCGCGAACAGGACGTTGCCGAGGAAGCCCGCCGCGTGGCCGAGAAGGACGTCGACCTGATCGTCGACGTCAACGCCGCCGCCAACCTCGAATCCGACCTCAAGGCGCTCAAGACGGGCGGGACGATCTCGATCTACGCGTCCTCCGCGAACGATGAGGTCCTGCAGGTACCGGTGCGCCCGAGCATGAGCAAGAACGTGCGGCTCCAGTTCATCCTCACGTACACGGTGACGGACGAGCAGAAGCGTGCCGCCGTCGCCGCCGTCTCCGCGGCCCTCGCTGACGGCGCGCTCCGCGTGGGCGCCGCCAGCGGCCTTCCGCTGACTCGCTTTCCGCTCGCGGAGGCCGGGGCGGCGCACGACGCCGTGCAGCAGGGAACCGTGGGCAAGGTCCTGATCGATGTGGCTGGCCCGGGCGTTGGGGAAGCGCCGGCCGGCTAGGGACGGCCGGGTGGCCGGCCACCCGACGCGGGAGCGCCGCCGAGGTCAGGCCGGGGTGAGCTCGCCGATCGACTCGAGGGCGTCCCACGCGAAGCTCGCGAGCCAGTGGGTCGACATGAAGTCGTCGCTTTCGAGAGCGGCGAGTCCCGCCCGGATGAGCGGCTCGAGCGCCTCGGCGAGCACAGCCTCGGTCGACGCGCCAGCCGACGCCGCCGCCGACGCGGCCGCCGATGGCGAGGACGCAGCCCGGAGGGCGCGCAGGATCCGGGAGATCTGGCCCGCGCGGCTCAGGTTGAGGCCGTGCAGGTGGACCATGTACCCGTCAGACTCGTCGGTCACGCCGACCACCGCGAGCATGCGCGAGTCAGGCCGCAGCCCCGGCAGGAACCGCGTCAGCCACGCCGCGAACTCGTCGGCCGGGAGCACACGCTGCATGAGGTCAGCCTCGCTGAGGCCGGCCGAGAGGAAGTCCTGCCCGCTGAGTTCCCACTCGGAGGCCCAGCCGGTATCCCCGCCGAACCAGCTCCGCGCGGCGCGCTCGCAGGCCTCCGCGGCGTCGTCCCGCCCGAGGGCGCGGAAAGCGTCGATCAGGAGGGCGACGCCGAACGCCGAGTTCGTGTGCAGCCCGTGGCGCACGGGGTACTGGGCCTTGGCCAGCCACTCCTGCACGAGGCGGCCGACGACGTCGACGCAGCCTTCGAGATGGCGTCCCCATCCGCGGATCTCGGCGTCGGGAGACGCCGCGCACGCCGCCGCGAGCCGGACGAGCCAGGCCCACCCGTAAGGCCGCTCCCACGACGGGTTGTCGGCGAGGTAGGCGGCCTCGGCTGCGAGCTTCTCGGCCGTGAGGTTCTCCGCCAGGGCGCCCCGCAGCCGGGCCGCGGTCGCCCCGTCGAGGCCGCGGCCGCCGTCGTCCGCCGCGTTGCCCGCGCCCGGCGTGCCGCCCGCCGCGTTCAGGACGCTCACGCCAAGCCAGTGCATGTGCACGCAGGAGTGCCAGTCGAACGACGTGGAGAAGGCGGGGTGCAGCTCGGAAGGCGTCGGGCGGTCGCTCGCCGAGAGCTGGGTGTGGTGGGCCGCGTACGGGTAAGGGCGGCGGAGGTTGTCGAGGACGACGCCCGCGCAGTGCTCGGCGGCCGAGGGGAAGAGATCGAGTTCCATGTCAGTGGGCTCCTAGAACGCGAGGAAGTACATGAGCGCGGTGTTGACGACGAGCAGCGGGAAGGCTGTGCCGAGCTGCGCCCCGATCACGCCGTACTTGTTCTTCATTTCCAACAGGGCCGACGGAACGAGGTTGAAGTTCGCCGCCATCGGCGTGCAGAGCGTGCCGCAGAAGCCGGCGAGCATGCCGATCGCGAAGACGATCGCGGGGTTGCCGTGGAACTGCTGGACCAGCACGGGCCAGCCGATGGCCGCCGTCATGATCGGGAACGCCGCGAAGCCGTTGCCCATGAGCACCGTGAACACGAACATGCCCACGCAGTACACGATGACCGCCGCGAGGAGCGAGCCCTTCGGCATGACCCCGGTGACGAGAGTGCTCACCGCGGTGCCGACGCCGGCCTTCGTGAAGAGGATCCCGAGCGTCGAGAGCATCTGGGGGAGGAGGGCAGCCCAGCCGATGGACTCGAGGATGCGGCGGCTCTCGAACACCGGCGTGAGCGGGTGCTTCGGCCGAAGGATGAGGAGGGCGACGACGGCGGCTACGACAGCGCCGATGGCCAAGGCCACGAGCGTCGTGTTCTTGGGGTCGAGGACCGGGGTCTTCCCGACAACCAGAACGGGTGCGAGCAGCACGAGGATGACGGTGACGACGGGCAGCGTGAGCGCCGGGATGAAGAGCTTGTTCCCGAAGCGAGCGGCGAAGGCCTCACGCTGGGCGCCGGTCGACGTCTTCGCCCTGCCGTCGGCGAGCTGGCCCGTCGCGGCGAGCGCCACGAGCACGAGGACCGCGATCCCGAGGATCCAACCCGGAGCGGTGCCGGCCTGGACCCAAGTGCCGTAGAAGAAGCAGAGGCCGAGCAGGCCCCAGAAGGCCGAGCTGCCCCAGCGGCGGGGGTGGTTGGGGTCCCGGACGATGAGGGCGGCCCACGCGATGAACAGGATTCCGATGAACCAGTAGACGGCTTCGACGTTGATCACTTGGTCTCTCCTGCGACGGCGGGCTCGGTGGCCTCGAGCTTCCGGTATTCCTTGTCGAGCGACTTGTCGAGGCGCAGGAGCCGGAAGCCGTGGATGAGGAACGCCGCGAAGGCCGTGGGGATAGCCCAGAGGGCGAGCTGGAGCGGCTCGAGATGGAGGTGGTAGGTCGTGTCGACGAAGGTCGTGATGAGCAGGATCGAGCCGACTGCCACGAAGACGTCCTCGCCGAAGAAGACGCCCACGTTGTCCGCGCCCGCCGAGTGAGCCTTGATGCGCTCCTTGATGTGCTCGGGAACGTGCCCGTAGCGGCGCAGCGCCGCGCCCTCGGCCATCGGGAAGACGAGCGGGCGCACCGTCTGCGCGTGGCCCCCGATGCTGTTGAGGCCGACGGCGGCGGTCAGCTGGCGCACGGCGAGATAGCCGAGCAGGACGCGCCCCGCTGTAAGCCGGGCGAGCTTGCCGATGAGGGTCTTGGCCTGCTCCTGGAGGCCGAAGAACTCGATGATGCCGACGACGGGCAGCACCGCGACGAAGATCGTCACCGAGCGGCTGCTGGCGAAGCCGCTGCCGAAGGCTTCGAGGATCTGGACGGGATTGAGGCCGCCGAGGAGGGCCGTGACGATGCCGGCGACAGTGACGACGACGAGTGGGTTCAGGCGAATGGCAAAGCCAACAATCACCAGTAGGACGCCGATGAGTACGAGCATGATGATCCGTTCCGGAGGGAGTGCGGTCCTGGGAAGGGTGCGCCGAAGAGCGCGTGTGATCCAGAGCATATCCTTTTGTTGAACAATCAGGCAAGGCTTGTTCAACAATCGGTGGCGAATGGGTTGCGATGCCTCGGGAGGGACTCGGCCAAAGGGCGACGTCGCGGCCCGCGTGGTCGGGGACCCTGCGGAGGTGACGGCGCAACGAGGGCGGGTCCCCCGGTGGTTCAGGAGGAGATGGCGGCGAGGAGCTGGCGCTCGGCGCGGTCCAGATAGTCGGCCATGAGCTCCGCCGCCGCGGGCGCACGGCCAGCCTCGAGGAGCTCGACGATCCGCGCATTGTCCGCGACGTACGGGGCGTGGAAGCGCGGATCGGAGCCCATCGTCGCGAAGACGAGGCGCATCTCGGCAAGGATCTGCTCCATGAAGCTGTCGAGGCGCACGCTCCCCGCCCTTGCGACGAGCGCGCGGTGGAACTCCTGGTTCGCGGTGGCCATGGCGGCCACATCGCCGGCGTCGGCCGCCTTCTCGGCTTCCCGGACGATGGCGGCGAGGGGCTCCGTGGGCGAAGCCGGCGACCAGAGAAGCGAGGCGGGTTCCACGAGGCGCCGGACGCGGTAGATCTCCCGGATGTCATCCGCGGTCGGATGCGAGACGAAGACGCCGCGGTTGGGGATTCGCGTCACTACCCGTTCCGCGTGGAGGGTCGCGAACGCCTCGCGGAGGGTGTTCCGCGAGACGCCGAGGGCTTCCCGGAGGGCCTCCTCGGCGAGCTTGGCCCCCGGCGCGAGCTGGCCGTCGGCGATCTGCTGGCGGAGCTGGGCCGCGACCCACGAGCTCGTCTCGGCGTGCGTGCTCCGCGCCTCGGCGCGCAGGCCGGCCAGAACCTCCTCAGACGTCATGGCTCCACCCTAGCGGCGCCGCGTGCGGGCTAGCCGATCGTCGTGAGGACGTCGCCGGGAGCCACGACGTCGCCCGGCGCCGCCGCGTGCTCGCCGAGCCTGCCGGTGCGATGGGCTTGGACGGTCGTCTCCATCTTCATGGCTTCCATGACGACGACGCCGTCGCCCGCCTCGACGGGGTCGCCCGGCTCGGCGAGCCATTTGACGACCGTGCCGCCCATGCCTGCCGTGACCGCGGCGTCGTCGTCCGGCGCTGAGCCGCCGTCCGCCGTCGTCCGCTGCCCGTTGGAAGCGGCAGGGATGCCGGGGGCGCCCGTGGCCAGCCCGGCGAGGAGCGCTTCCGGAACTCCCAGCGTGACCCGCCGGCCGTCGATGTCGACGGCGAAGGTGCGCCGGCCGCCCTCGGCCCCGGGAGGCTGGAACTCGGGGCTCGCGGGGAGTTCGGAGGCAAACTCGGACTCAATCCACGTCGTGTACACGCCGAGTCCGTCCTCCGCCGCGAACGCGGGGCTGTCGACGACGGCGCGGTCGAACGGGAGGACCGTGGCGAGGCCGCGGATCTCGAACTCGCGCAGCGCGCGGCGCGCCCGACGGAGTGCCTGCTGCCGATCGGCGCCGGTGACGACGAGCTTCGCGAGCAGCGAGTCGAACTGGCCGGGCACCACGGAGCCGTCTCGGACCCCGGAGTCGACGCGGACTCCCGGGCCGGCAGGGGCCGAGAAGCGGGTCACCGTCCCCGGGGACGGCAGGAAGCCTCGCCCGGGATCCTCTGCGTTGATGCGGAACTCG
Organism: Sinomonas sp.; assembly: GCF_036848755.1. Classification (NCBI taxonomy): domain Bacteria; kingdom Bacillati; phylum Actinomycetota; class Actinomycetes; order Micrococcales; family Micrococcaceae; genus Sinomonas; species Sinomonas sp. The sequence goes on from NZ_DAIUJO010000010.1 coordinate 27,833, forward strand.
ATTGCATGGCCCCGCGGTTCCGGGTCCTTGAGGACCGGTACGGGGTGGCCGTCCGCGATCGCGAGCTGTGCCGCCACGAGGTCGACGCCGGAGGTTTCCTCAGTGATCGGGTGTTCGACCTGCAGGCGTGTGTTGACCTCGAGGAAGCTCAGGGTGCCAGTGCGGTCCAGGAGGTACTCGACGGTCCCCGCGCCGACGTAGCCGGCTTCGCGGCAGATCGCCTTGGCCGATTCGTGGATGCGCGCCCTCTGCTCGTCGGTCAGAAACGGTGCCGGCGCCTCCTCGACGAGCTTCTGATGGCGGCGCTGCAGCGAGCAGTCGCGGGTGCCGACGACGACGACGTTGCCGTGGGTGTCCGCGAGGACCTGGGCTTCGACGTGGCGCGGCCGGTCGAGGAACTTCTCGACGAAGCACTCCTCCCGCCCGAACGCGGCGCGCGACTCGCGCACCGCCGAGTCGAAGCTCTCCTCGATCTCGTCCATCGTGCGGGCCACCTTGAGGCCGCGTCCCCCACCCCCGAAGGCGGCCTTGATCGCCACCGGGAGGCCGTGCTCGCGGGCGAAGGCGCGGACCTCATCGGCATCGGCGACGGGCCCGTCACTGCCGGGTGCGAGCGGAGCGCCGGCCCGCACGGCCACAGCCCGGGCACTGACCTTGTCCCCGAGAAGGCGGATGGTCTCCGGCGACGGCCCGATCCAGGTCAGCCCCGCGTCGAGGACGGCCTGGGCGAAGTCTGCATTCTCGGAGAGGAAGCCGTAGCCCGGGTGGACGGCGTCGGCGCCCGAACGGAGCGCGACGCCGATGATCTTCGCGGCGTCCAGATAGGTCTCGGCAGGCGAGGTGCCTCCCAGCGCGTACGCCTCGGTGCATGCGTCGACGTGGACCGAGTCGGAATCCTGGTCGGCGTAGACGGCGACGCTCGCCAGGCCTGCGTCGTCGCACGCCCGAGCGACGCGGACGGCGATCTCGCCGCGGTTGGCAATGAGGATCTTACGCATGGGCGGTTCCTTCGGAGTCTGTCAGGGGGTCGCTCGGCTCGAGGCCGTGGGTTGGCGGGTCGACCGCGGCGAACCGGACGCGGGCACCGGGCGGGAGTTGGCCCGCGCGGTCGAGGTCGGCGTCGAGGACCACGCCGATCACCGGATAGCCGCCCGTGACCGGGTGGTCGGCAAGGAAGAGGACCGGCTGCCCGTTGGGCGGCACCTGCACGGAGCCGAGGACCGTGCCCTCGCTCTTGAGCTCGCCTTGGCGCTCCCGTTCGAGTTCAGGGCCGGAAAGGCGCAGACCCACACGGTTGGACTGCGGGGTCACGGTCCACTCTTCCGCGTAGAAGGCGTCCCTCGAGGCCGACGTGAACCAGTCCTGACGCGGGCCCGGCACGACACGCAGGACGGCGGTGCCCTCCGGAAGGCGGGGCGGCTCCTCCGGCAGGCCGACGATCTGGGCGCCGCGGGTCGGCAGGACACCGAGTCGGCTGCCCGCCCGCAACGGTTCTGGACCAATGCCCGAGAGCGTGTCCGTCGAGCGGCTCCCGAGGGCCTCGGGCACGTCGAGCCCGCCGCGGACCGCGATGTAGGTGCGCAGTCCCGCCGTGGGCGCGCCCACCGTCAGGGTTTCCCCCGCGAGGAGGGCGAACGGTGCGTCGAGCGGGGCGTGACGGACGGACGACGGCGTGGGGGCGTCGTCGTCCGTGCCACCTTCGGAGCGGGCGATTTCGGAGCGGGCGATGCTCAGGGGCACGCGTGCGCCCGTGACCGCGAGGACCTGGTCGCTCGCCGCGCGCAGGGCCAGACCGCCGAACAGCGCCTCGAGTGCCGCAGCGGCCTCGGGATTCCCCGCGAGCCGATTCGCGCGCCGGAGGGAGGCGCGGTCCATGGCCCCGGCGGCACTCACCCCGAGCGACGCGAGGCCGGGGCGCCCGAGGTCCTGCACCGTGCACTGCATCCCCGTGCTGACGACGACGAGGCCGGGCCCCGACGTCGACGGCGTGGGGGGCGCCTGCGCGTCCAGAGGCGCTGTCGGTCCCCGGCGCGTCCCCTTGCTCGCCGCGGGGCCGCCTGGGGCTGTGACCGCTGCGCGCTCGCGGACCGGCTCGAACCGAACCCGGTCGCCGGGGCGGACGAGGGCCGGGTCCGGGCGCTCGAGATCCCACATGACGGCGGACGTGTGGCCGATGAGCTGCCACCCTCCCGGCGACTGCCGCGGGTACACGGCCGAGTACGTGCCGGCGAGGGCCACTGCGCCCGCCGGGACCGCAGTGCGCGGCGAGGAGCGACGCGGCACGTCGAGCGCGCCGTCGCCCGCAAGGTACGCGAAGCCGGGCGCGAAGCCGCCGAAGGCCGCGTTCCACACCTGCTCGGCGTGCGCCGCGACGAGACTCTCCCGGCTCATGCCGGCCAGACCGGCGGCTTCGTCGAGGTCGGCCCCGTCGTAGACGGTCTCGATGACGACCAGCTCGCCAGGACGCTGCTGGCCGGAGGCGAGGTCGAGTGAGCGCACGCGACGCACCAGCGCGCTCAGGGACGCGGGCGAATCGGCCGCGACGAGCACCGTGGTCGCGGCGGCGACGACGTCCAGCTGGCCGGGGATCGGCTCGGCGTCCAGCTGCCGCTGGAGGCTGAGGACGGCGTCGAGCGAGGAGAGCTCGACCAAGATGGCGCGGTCACCGGAGGGGCGGATGCCGACGACAGCGGCTCGCTCCCGCGCTGCTCCGCCGGGCTCGGCGCCGCCCCGCGCGGCGGTCTCCTGAATCGCCATGGCCTAGGCGAAGCTCCTGATCTCGATGCCGGCCTCCGTGATCGCCGTCCTGATGCGCGCGGCCATGGCGACCGCCCCGGGCGTGTCCCCGTGCACGCAAATGCTGTCCGCGGAGATCCGGATGATGCTGCCATCGACCGCGCGGACCTTCCCGTCGAGGATTCGCAGCACGTGTTCCACGATCTCGTCCAGGTCGTGGAGCACGGCCTCGGGCTCGCGACGGGAGACGAGCGTGCCGTCGGGGCTGTAGGCGCGGTCGGCGAACGCCTCGGTGACGGTCCGGAGGCCTGCTGCTTCCGCGGCGCGCTGGATCTCGGAGTCCTGCAGGACGAGGAGGGGCAGTGTGGGCGCGACCTCCGCGACGGCGCGGGCCACGGCCTTCGCCTGGGCCGCGTGGTGGACGATCGTGTTGTAGAGGGCGCCGTGCGGCTTGACGTAGCGCACCTCGGTGCCGGCAGCGCGCGCGAGGCCCTCCAGGGCGCCGATCTGGTAGATCACGTCGTCGGTGAGTTCGTGCGGGTCCATGTCGATGAACCGCCGCCCGAAGCCCGCGAGGTCCCGATAGCCCGGGTGGGCGCCGACCGCAACGCCGGATTCGGCGGCAGCGCGGCACGTCGCACGGATCTGGCGGGGGTCACCCGCGTGGAAGCCGCACGCGACGTTCGCGCTCGAGACGCTGGCGAAGATCGCGGCGTCGTCGCCGAAAGTCCAGTTGCCGAACGATTCGCCGACGTCGCTGTTCAGATCGATGCTGGGCACGAGTGACCTCCGTCTCAGGATCCTGTGATGTGTCCAGCATGCCTCACTTCGGAAAATTGTTCAACAATTTTTCGCGGCCTCGGCATCGAGGGGCACCACCGTGAGCGGTGCCCCGCTCGCGAGCACCTCGCGCGCCGCGTGCGGATCGTAGCCGAAGTTGGTGTCGACCGGACGCCCCGGCACCTTGAGGGCGCCGCAAGGTCGTTCGGCCTCCGTGTCAGCTCTCGATCGTGACCTCGCGCGCCTCCTTGTCCGGCCGCCACCCGCGCCACACCGGGTGGCGCAGCCGTCCTGCTTCGGTCCACTCGCCGTAGCGGACCTCGCCCACAAGTTTGGGCTGCACCCAGTGGGCATCGACCGTGTCCTCCCGAGGAATATCGCCGAAGGGAGTTGTCTTGCGCTCCAGGCGGTGGAGCTTCTTGGCGATGTCGGCCAGGTCTTGCTCCGTGAAGCCGGTCCCAACCCGGCCTGCGTAACGCAGCCCGCCGTCGTCGTCCGGGATCCCCAGAAGCAGCGAGCCGATGGTGTTCTCTCGGCTGCCCTTCCCGCTGCGCCAGCCGCCCACGACGACCTCCTGGGTGCGCTCGTGCTTGATCTTGAGCCACGCGCCGGAGCGCCTTCCCGCCTCGTAGCGCGACGAGAGCCGCTTCGCCATGACTCCCTCGAGTCGGTGCTCGGCGGAAGCCTCGAGCACCGACTCGACGTCGTCGTGGAAGATCGGGGAGAGCTGGACGTTCTGGGGGAGCCCGCCTTCCGCGAGGACTTCGAGCGCCTCACGTCGCTCCCGGAACGGCAGGGGGGTGAGGTCTCGGCCTTGGAACTCGAGGAGGTCGAACAGCACGATCTGCACGGGATACTTTTGGCGGGCTGCCGCGACGTCGGTCGGATCCGTGAGTCCCATGCGCTGCTGGAGCCGTGAGAAGGACGGCCGCCCGCGCGAGTCCATCGCCACGATCTCGCCGTCGAGGACCGCCGGGCCCAGTTCGGCCAGGTCGGCGAGTTCGGGGTAGGTGCCGGTCGTGTCGAGTCCGCGCCGGCTGATGAGCTTGAGCGGACCCCGGGCGTCCACGATCGCGCGGACGCCGTCCCACTTCATCTCGAGTGCCCAGTCATCGCCCCGCACGAGACCGGGCGCACCGATCTGGGCGAGCATGGGCGACGGCGCCGCCCCACCCCTCGTTGCGCCGTCACCTTCACCGTGTGGACCTGACGGCGCAACGGGAGGGGCGTCGGGGGGACCCTGCGGAGGTGACGGCGCAACGGGAGGGGCGTCGTCGTGGTGGGCGCCGCGCCGCCAGTGGCCCTTGGCCTGGTCCTTCATGAGGTGGATGAGCCAGTTGTCCTTGTCTCCGCCGCTCCCCGTGTGGATGAGGGCGAGCCGCACCGGCTTCCCGTCCTCGATCCCCGCGAGGCCGCCGCCCGGGCGCCCGGACAGGATGACGATGATCTCCTTCTCGTCCCGCCACTTCTCGAGCTCGTACGTCCCGGTGTCCCAGACGAACATCTCTCCGGCGCCGTATTCGCCCTTGGGGATGCTCCCCGAGAACGTGAGGTATTCGATCGGGTGGTCCTCGGTGTGCACAGCGAGGTGGTTGCGGCCCGGATCGGTCGGCACGCCCTTGGGCAGCGCGAACGAGGCGAGCACGCCCTCGTGCTCGAGGCGCAGGTCCCAGTGCAGGCGGCGGGCGTGGTGTTCGTGGATGACGAACGTGTTGCCCTCGCCCGGGGTGGGCGGCTCCATGGGGACCGGTTCAGGGGTTGCGGCCGCGTCGCGCTTTGCGCGGTATTCCGTGAGGCGGTCCTTGCCGGGCGCCTTGCCGCCGCGGGATCGAGCGGACGACGACGGCGAGGGCCTCCCGTCGTCGTCGCCCGTGCCGTCCTGGTCCGGCAGCAGCGGGGCGAACAGGTCGCCGTACTTCTCGATCCGGGCCGCCATCTGGTCGTAGCGCACGTGTGCCAGATCGGGGGAGGCGATCTCCTCCCACGTCCTGGGCGCCGCGACCATCGGCTGGGCGCGGCCGCGCAACGAGTAGGGGGCGATCGTCGTCTTCTGGCCGCTGTTCTGGCTCCAGTCGACCAGTACCCGCCCTTGGCGCAGCGTCTTCTTCTGGTCGCTCACCACGAGGTCGGGGTGGTCGGCGGCGAGGGAGCGGGCGAGCTCGTGGGCGACGGCCGAGACGTCCTCCCACTTCTGGCTCATGTCGATCTTCGCGTAGAGGTGGATGCCCTTGCTGCCGCTTGTCACGGGAACGGTGGCCAAGCCGAGGTCGTCGAGGATGGGCCTGATGAGGTGCGCGACCTCGACGCACTCCGGAAGGCCCGCCCCGGGGCCCGGATCGAGATCGAGCACGAGGCGGTCCGGATTGAGCATGTTGTCGTCGCCGTTGACTCGCCATTGGGGGACGTGGATCTCGAGCGCGGCCATCTGGCCGAGCCAGATGAGCGTTGCCAGGTCATTGATGAGCGGGTACGTGTTGGTCGAGTGCCGGTGGTGCAGCGTGACGCGCTTGACCCAGCGGGGCGTCGAGTTGTCCAGATTCTTCTGGAAGAAAACCTGGCCGGGCTCGTCCGCAGTGCCGACCCCGTGCACCCAGCGCTTGCGGGTCGCGGGGCGGTCCCGCACTGCCGGAATCATATATTGGGCCACAGTCCGCAGGTATTCGAGGACGTCGGCCTTCGTGACGCCCGCTTCGGGATAGAGCACCTTGTCCAGATTCGAGAGGCGGATTTCACGGCCCTCAACTTCGACGATCTCGCGATTCCCTGCCATGGCGCCACCTTTCCACGCGGCGCGGCAGGAGTGAAGGTCTGCCTGAAGAACGCCTCCGCTCTGTTTGAATACCCAGAAGCGAAGCAGGATATCCGCATGGACCTTCCCGTGATGCCACCCGTGGAACCGATGCTCGCCCGCGCAGTGCCGGAGATCCCTGACGTCGGCCACAGCGAGCCGAAGTGGGACGGGTTTCGGACCATCGTGTTCAAGGACGGCGACGAGATCATCCTCGGAAGCCGCAACGACAAGCCGATGACCCGCTATTTTCCCGAGCTCGTGGAGGAACTTCGGCGTGCTCTCCCGGATAAGTGCGTGGTGGACGGCGAAATTGTCCTGATTCGCGAGGGGCGGCTGGATTTCGAGGCGCTTCAGCAGCGAATTCATCCCGCCGACAGCCGGGTCAAGCTCCTCTCGCGCGAAACCCCGGTGGCTCTCGTGGCCTTCGACCTCTTGGCCCTCGGGGACCGGAATATTATGCGACTGCCCTTCGAGGAGCGGCGTCACAAGCTGAGCGAGGAACTCGGCGGCGGTACCGAATCCGTCTTCCTCACGCCCTCGACGGCGGACCTCGAACAGGCCAAGGAATGGTTCTCGGAATTCGAGGGCGCCGGGCTCGACGGAATTGTCGCGAAACGCCTCGACAAACCATACGAGCCCGGCAAGCGGACCATGTACAAGATCAAGCACGAGCGCACCGCGGACTGCGTCCTCGCGGGATTCCGCTGGCACAAGACGGGTGGCGTGGTCGGCTCGCTCCTGCTGGGGCTGTACGACGACGAGCGCCGGCTTCATCACGTGGGCGTCGCCGCGTCCTTCCCCATGGCCAAGCGGCGCAGCCTCGTCGCAGAGCTCGAGCCGCTCGTCGAGAAGGACCTCGGGGCCCACCCCTGGGGCGACTGGGCGAATCGGGGCGCGCACGCGCAGACGCGGATGCCGGGCGCGGTCAGCCGCTGGAGCGCCGGAAAGGATCTGTCGTTCGTCCCCCTGCGACCCGAACTGGTTGTCGAGGTCGCCTACGACCACATGGAGGGCGACCGCTTCCGCCACACCGCGCAGTTCCGCAGATGGCGTCCTGACCGTGATCCCGAAAGCTGCACGTATTCGCAGCTCGAGAGGACGGCCTCGTTCGACGTCGAGAAGATCCTGGGCAGATGACGACGGCGGCCCTCCCCATCCGCGGGGAGGGCCGCCGTCGCAACGGGCCGTGCTTGCTGTCAGTCGTGCTTCTTGAAGGCATCCTTCACGTCCTCGAACGCGTCCTTCACCTTCTCGCCGGCCTGCTTGAGGCCCGCAGAGGTCTGGTCGCGCTTGCCCTCAGCCTCGAGTTCCGGATCGTCGTTCGAGCGGCCCAGTGCTTCCTTGGCCTTGCCACCGAGCTCTTGGCCCTTGTTGCTGACCTTGTCGTCGAATCCCATACCGTCCTCCGTTCCAGCGGGCGCCTTGCTCGGCCCGCTTCTCAGTCAGATCAGCACGCCCTTGACGTGCGGCAGCGCTCTGGGTTGCGCTGTCCCTACCTTTACCCGGGTCAGCCGGATTCAAGCGCGATGCACGACGGCGCCGTTCAACCAGATCAGCCGGGCCGCCAGAGGAGGACTACCCTCACTTCATGAGCGGCATCGACCTCGTGCTGACCCTCATCAGCGGCGTCGCGTGGACGATCGTCTATGCCGAAGCGATCCGCATCGGCTTTGTGCACCGGACCTATGCGATCCCGGTCGCGGCCCTCATGCTCAACGTCGCATGGGAGTGGCTCTACGCAGGCCTGGACCTGTCCGGTGGCGGAAGTCTTCAGGGGTACGTGAACCTCGTGTGGGCCTGCGCCGACCTGGCCATCCTGTTCACCTTCTTCCGCTACGGATTCGCCGAGTTCTCGGCTCGCGTGAGCGGTAGCGCGTTCGCCGTCGGAAGCGTTGGGCTGCTGGCCGTCTCGGTGGCGGTCCAGCTCTTGTTCCTCGGCCAGTTCGGGCAGATGAACGGTGCCGTCTACTCGGCCTTCCTGCAGAATCTCCTCATGTCCGGGCTCTTCATCGCGATGTTCGTGGAGCGGCGGGGTGCCCGCGGCCAAAGCTTGGTCATCGCGGTCGCCAAATGGCTCGGCACCCTCGCTCCGACGGTTCAGTACGGTCTGCTCTCGAACTGGCCTTTCGTGCTGGGAATCGGGCTCCTGTGCTCGGTTCTGGACCTGACCTACATCGGTCTCCTCCTCAAAGCCCGTCGGCACGAGAGCTCTGGACCGGTTCCAGTGCCCCCGACCCGCACCGTGCAGCGACCGCGTTCGTTGTGATGTGCTGCCCTCGACCGCATTTCCGTCCGATATTTCCAACGGAGAAGCGGCCGAGGGCAGCAGAAGCGGAATCGGCGGCACCTACACCGCGTGCGCCGACTCCCGCTCGCGGACCACGGGAGCCGGCTTGAGCCGGGTCAACGTGAGGCCGATCAGCTGCGCCGTCCCACCGACCGCATAGGCGGAGACGCCGCGGTTCGAGCGATCCGGGAAGACCTGTTCCGCGAACGTCACGCTCCCGTTCTGGGCGAACACCTCGACCGAGCCCGCGTCGACATAGATCTCGAGGCGCAGCCTATTGTTGATCAGGCTGAGGGGGGCCCGTTCGACGGACGGGAACAGGGGGTGGAGCTCGGCGTTCCCCGAAAGGCGCCGGTCCAGCACGAGCTCGCCGCGTTCGACGTCGTAGCAAAGCCGGGTGCCTTCCTCCCCAGACTGCGCCTGTCCGGGCCGCAGGATGACGAGGCCGAACTCGGCGGCGGAGCCGGCGTCGAACGTCGCTTCGATGAGGCAAGGCTCGGCCCCGCAGTCGAGCGGGAGCGGGTGAACGCCCTCCGGCACGTCGAGGAGGCCAAGCGAACGCCCGGAGCCGACGGCCTCGAGGCCGGGCACCGCGTGCTGTTCGAGGATCAGACGGCCCGCGCGGGTGCGGAGGGTTGCCTCGCGGGGGAGGGCCATCGACCCGCGCCAGGGGGAGGTGGGCAGGCTGCGCGCGTAGTCCCAGTTGTTCATCCAGCCGAGGAGGATGCGCCGGCCGTCCGGGACGTTGTTGAAGGAGACGGTCGCGTAGTAGTCCCGGCCGAAGTCGAGCCACCCGTATTCGGGGGCGGGAGCGCCGCCGTCGTCCGTTGGGCCGCCCACGCCGGTGGAAGTGAAGCTCACCCCGTCGAAGTCGCCGAGGAAGTAGATCCCGGCGGAGCCGCCCTCGCCGTCCTCGCGGTGGAGGTTGATGATGAGGACCCACTTGAGGTGGGCCGAGTCGCCGTCGACGGCGAGCGGGAAGAGGTCCGGGCACTCCCAGATGAGCCCGACCTTGCCCGCCGCCTCGAAGTCGCTCAAGTGCGTCCAGCTCCGCAGGTCGTCGGAGCGGTAGAGGACGGCCTTGCGTTCGACGGCCTCGACCGCGACCATCACCCAGTACGAGCCCCCGGGCCCCGAATAGCGGAAGACCTTGGGGTCGCGGAAGTCGCGGGAGCCTCGGTCGAGAACGGGGTTGCCGTCGAACTTGGCCCAGGTCTCCCCGCCGTCCAGGCTGTACGCGAGGGATTGGGCTTGGAGGCCGAGGTGACGGGACTCCTCCGAGTAGGCGCTCGTGTAGACGGCGACGAGCGGGGAGCTCCCGGGTTCACCGAAGCCGCTCGTGTTGCCCTCGTCGACCACGACGCTGCCGGAGAAGATCTGCTCCTCGTCGTCGCACAGGATCGCGACCGGCCGGTCGCTCCAGTGGATGAGGTCCGTGGAGACGGCGTGGCCCCACGACATGTTCGCGTGGTGGATTCCCTGCGGGTTGTTCTGGAAGAAGAGGTGGTACTGGCCGTTCGCGTAGACGAGGCCGTTGGGGTCGTTGATCCAGGTGTCCGCGGCGGTGTAGTGGATCAGGGGCCGGTAGGCCTCCTCGCCGAAGGAAGCGGGCGGGGTCGGTTCGGTCATGGTCTTCTTTCGAAATTGGTCAGCGGAACGAGCCCGCGGTGATTCCCTCGACGAAGTAGCGCTGGGCGAGCAGGAAGATGGCGATGCTCGGGATCAGGGCGATGACGACGCCGGCCAGGACGATCGAGATGCTCCCGGTGCCGAAGTTTCCCTGGAGGGAGACGAGGCCGACGGGGAGGGTGAAGTTGTCCGTGGACTGCAGGAAGATGAGCGGGCGGAAGAACTCGTTCCAATAGGCGGAGAAGTTCAGGACGGCGAGGGTCGCCATCGGTGGGAGCGCGATCGGCGCGTAGATCCGGGAGAAGATCTGGAAGTTCGACGCGCCGTCGACCCGCGCAGCCTCGGCGAGCTCGGACGGCATCTGCAGGAAGTACTGCCGCATGAGGAAGGTCCCGAAGGCCCCGCCGACCGCCGGGATGACGAGCGACCAGAGGTTGTCCGAGAGCCCGAGGTACCGGATCAGGATGAAGATCGGGATGATCGTGGTCTGGGCCGGGACCATCATCGTCGCGAGCACCATCGCGAACACGGCGCCCTTCCCGCGGAAGCGCACGAGCGCGAACGCGTAGCCGCTCATCGTCGACGTGATGAGCTGGAGGATGACGATCGCCCCAGTCACGATGACGCTGTTGACGAAGAACGTCGCGAGCGGCACCTGCTGGAACACCGCCGAGTAGTTCGACCAGACGGGGTCCAGCGGAATCCACTGCGGAGGGTTGTCGAAGGACTGGGCCGGGAGGCGCAGCGACGTCGAGACCGTCCACAGGATCGGCAGGACGAACACCGCGGCGATGACGACCAGGAGCAGGAGCCCGACGCCGCGGTACACCTTGCGGCGGCCCGAGTGCGGAATCCGGATCGTGCGGCCGGTCGGCTGCGCGAGGGGCTGGGGCTTGATGGCTGTGCTCACGAGTAGAACACCCACTTCCGGGAGATGAGGAACTGCAGCCCGGTGAGGACGAGCAGGAGCACGAACAGGACGACGGAGATGGCCGAGCCGTACCCGAACTGGATGTTCTGGAATGCGGTCCGGTAGATGAGCATGACCGTGGTTGTGGTCGCGTCGCCGGGACCTCCCTTGGTCATGACGTAGGGCTGGTCGAAGATCTGCATCGCGTTGATGAGGCCGATGACGGCGGCGAAGAAGATCGTCGGGCTGATGAGCGGCAGCTTGATCGAGAAGAACGTCCGGATCGGGCCGGAGCCGTCGAGGGAGACGGCCTCGAGGACGTCCTTCGGGAGCGATCCGAGGGCCGCGACGAACAGTATGAACACAAAGCCGAGCTGCTGCCAGACGGCGACGATGACGATGGTCGCCGTCGCTCCGCCGGACGAACTGAGCCACTGCACCGCAGGCAGGTGCAGGAGCTGCAGGTAGTAGTTGATGACGCCGAAGTGATCGTCGAAGAGGTAGCTGAAGACGATCGAGATCGAGGCGGCCGAGACGAGCAGCGGCAGGAAGAAGGCCGTGCGGAAGATCGAACGGGCCCACACGGACTTGCGCTGTTGGACCAGGAGGGCCATCGCGAGGCCGACGACGATCTGCAGCACGACAATGAGCGCCGCGAGCAGTGCGGTCACCCCGAAGGAGTGGATGACGGACTGGTCCGCGCCGAGCCTCGTGAAGTTCCGCAGACCGACGAACTCGGGCGGGCTGATGATGTCCCAGGAGAAGAACGAGAGCACGAAGGTGAAGACGATCGGCAGGGCCGTGAAGACGAGGATCGACGCGGCCGAGAGGGCGATCATGAGCCAGCCGAAGACGCCCTCGCGGCGTGCGGCGCGCTTGCGGTTGCGCGCCCGGACCCCCTCGGGGCCGGAGGCGGCCCCGAGGGACTTGGTGCGGGTAGTGAGAGCGGTCATGACTAGCTTCCGACCGATGCTGCCGCGGTTTCGAGGTCCTGCTGGAGCCCGTCGAGTGCCGACCTCGCGTTGCCCGAGGACATGGCCTGGGTCGTGCGCTGGTTGAGGGCGTTCGCCATGGCGTTGTAGTACGGGGGTGCCGGGATCGGGGCCGTGTCGGGGAGCTTGTCCAGGGTGTCGTAGAAGACCTGCCAGTTCTTCGGACCAGTGCTCGAGTAGCGGTCTGCGGTCATCATCGAGCGGCGCGCCGGCGTCGTCGAGTTGCCGGAGGTGAGGACGCTGATCGCGGCTGGATCGACGAGGGATTTGAGGAACTCCCACGCGAGGTCCTTGTTCTTGGACGATTCGAAGATGCCGTACCCGCCCGTGCCGAACAGATGGCGCTGCACCTTCCACTTCGGGAAGAACTGCACGTCGAACGAGCCGTTGGGCATGCCGGCGTTGTGCAGGCCGCCGGCCCAGAAGCCGCCGCCGATGCTCATGCCGATCTTGTTGGACGCGAACAGGCCTTGCAGCGTGGACCCGCCGCCGACGTCGGGCTTGGCCGAGAGGCCGCTGTTGGCAAGCTCGACCATGTAGTCGAGGGACTCGACGACGGCGTCCGAGTTCGCCGTCGGGGCGCCCCACTTCCACCCGCCCCCGCGGCCCTTGGCCGCAGGGTCGTTGGCGTAGAACTGGTTCCACAGCCAGTCGCCGCCGTCGTACTTGCCCTCGGTGACCAAGTTGCCGCCGTTGGCGTACATGAACGAGGTCCACGAGCCCCAGAGGCGCACGACCCAGTCGAAGGGGACTGCACCGGAATTGGACTTGAGGCCGGTGGCGAGGCTGTGGAAGTCGTCCATCGTCCACGATGACGAGGGCAGCTGGAGGCCCGACTTCTGCAGGAGGCTCGTGTTGAAGTACATGTTGCCGGCGTTGAAGTCGGTCGGCAGCTCGTAGAGGTTGCCCTGGTACATCATGGCCTCGACGAGGGACGGGTGGACGTCCTTGAAGTAGGGGGCGAGCTGGTCCTTGTCCCGCTTGACGTAGTCGTCGAGGGGATGGGCGAGCTTCTTCTGGGCGAAGAGCTGGACGCCCTCGGTGGCCACGCTCACGATGTCCGGCGGGTTGCCCGCGGCGATCTGGGTCAGGACCTTCGTGAAGAAGTCGTTCCAGTCGGTTCCGTTGATCCCGTTGAACTTCACTGTCACGCCGGGATTGGCCTTGATGAAGGGCTCGGCGACCTTGGCAGTCGCGTCAGCGGCCTGCTGGGTTCCGAAGTAGGCGACGTTGAGCGTCTTCGACCCGGACGAGGAGGCGCCGGATGGGCTGCAGGCCGAGAGGCCCGCCGTGCCCAGAAGAGCCGCTCCGCCGATCAAGACCGACCGTCGGCTGACCGGCGAGGAAAGGAAGGAAGTCATAGTGAACCTCTCTATTCATACGTATGAACGACCCGATGCGAATGAGTGTGACCCAGATCTCTGGGGCGTGTCAACCCCGCTTTGGAGTGCAGTGGTTTTGAAACGATCAGAACGGGGTATAGGCGGGATTCCGCATGCGGGGCCCGCGGGGGAGAAGGCTCAGCGGAGTGCTGGCGCGGCGACGGAGCCTCGGCGAACGAGGGTTCCGGGGATGGTCGCTCCCCTAGGGGGAAGCCCCGAATCGAGTGCTTCCAAGAGATGCTCGACGGCGGTGCGTCCCATCTCGTAGTGGGGGATTGTCACGGTCGTGAGGGCAGGGGTGATCTGGTCGGCCAGATCCTCCTGGTCGTCGTAGCCGACGACGGAGAGGTCCTCGGGGACCCGCAGGCCCTTCTCCAGGGCGGCGGTGATCGCGCCAACGGCCATGCGGTCGTTGCCACAGACGACGGCGGTCGGCGGCTCGGCGCTGCTGAGGAGCCGGAGGGTGAGGGCGTGCCCGCTGCTGATCTGGTAGTCGCCGGACAGCACCCAGGCCTCGTTGACGGCGAGGCCGGCCTCGGCCATCGCCTTCCGGAATCCGGCCTCGCGCTCGACGCGCGCCGGGTCGTCCTGGGGGCCGCCGAGGTACGCGATCCTCCGGTGCCCGGCTTCGATGACGGTGCTCGCGGCGAGCCGCCCGCCCTCCGTCTCGGCCGGAACGATGGCGGGGATCTTGAGGCTGCCCGACGGCCACGCGTTCACGAGCAGCGACGGGATCTTGGCGAGCCCGGCCGGGGCATCGACGCCCCGCCAGGCCATGGCGGCATACAGCATACCGTCGACCTGTCGGGCGAGGAGGGTGTCCACGGCAGCGGACTCGATCGACGGATCCTCCTTCGCGTCCACGAGCAGCAGGAGATACCCGCGTTCCCACGCGAATTCCTCGGCTCCGCGGAGCACCCGCCCGGCGAAAGGCGAGGAGGCGATGCGGTCGGTCACCATGCCGATCGTGTGGCTCCGGCTGAGGCGCAGGTTGCGAGCTGTCTCATTGGGCCGGTACCCGAGTTCGCGAATGGCCTCGCGGACCCTCTTCTCGGTTTCCTCGGGGATCTTTCCGGTCTGGTTCACCACGTGGGAGACCGTGCTCTGCGAAACGCCAGCAAGGATTCCGACGTCCCTCATTGTGGGCTTGGCTGATCGGACTCCACGCGGCGGCATGGCTCTAGGTTAGTGGTGCCCGCGGTCCCCTTTGCGAGTGGGGCCGGGCAACGGCAGGGCGAAGGCGGCGCCGCACTCGCCAAGCCCAGCATTCTGCGGTTCACTGGGGTCATGCGGTCGATCTGGAAGGGCGCCATCAGCTTTGGCCTGGTGAGCGTGCCCGTGAAGGTGTACAGCGCCACCGAGGACCACGACCTGAAGCTCCACCAGGTCCACGACAAGGACAAGGGGCGCATCCGGTACCAACGCAAGTGCGAGGTGTGCGGCGAGACCGTCGAGTACGCCGACATCGACAAGGCGTACGAGGAGGGCGGCCGCACGGTGGTCCTCACGGACGAGGACCTCGAGTCCCTGCCGGTCGAGCGGAGCCGCGAGATCGAAGTCGTCGAGTTCGTCCCGGACTCGCAGATCGATCCGATGCTCTTCGAGAAGAGCTACTACCTCGAGCCCGAGAAGATCGGCGCCAAGCCGTACCAGCTCCTCCGCAGGACCCTCGAGCAGACGGAGCTGACCGCCGTCGTGAAGTTCGCGCTGCGGCAGAAGACGCGCCTCGGCGCGCTGCGCGTTCGGGGAGACGTCATGGTCCTGCAGGCCCTGCTCTGGCAGGACGAGGTGCGCGAGGCCGAGTTCCCGATCCTGTCCGAGGACGTGAAGATCTCGGACAAGGAGCTCAAGATGTCGTCCTCGCTCGTCGAGAGCCTCTCGACCGACTTCACCCCCGATGAGTTCACGGACGAGTACCAGCAGCAGCTGCGTCAGCTTGTCGAGGCGAAGCTCGAGCAGGGCGAAGCCGTGGACACGGAGGCCACGTTCGGCGAGGCCCCCGAGGAGGGCGAGGGCGCCGAGGTCCTCGACCTCATGGAGGCGCTGCGGCGCAGCGTCGAGAGCCGCCGCAAGGCGTCCAAGGGCGGCAAAGAGGGCGAGGAGAAGGAGACGACGGCGGAGAAGCCCGCCGCGAAGAAGCGCACCCGCAGCGCGGGGTGACCTCCCGTCGTCGTCCGCTGCCGTCAGCCCCAGACGTGACCGCGGGAGAACGCACGATTGGTCCGAGAGCGCACGTTTGGACGCGTTCAAACGTGCTTCTTCGCGTCAAACCTGCGTCTTCGCGTCAAACCTGCGCTCTCGCAGTCGAGACCGCCGAACCCTACGGCCGCGCCCGCAGCTGCACCCGCCCATCCTGGACCCGTGCCTCGTAGCTGGGCTCAGGGGCGGCGGCCGGCCCGCGCAGCACGGCCCCGTCGGCGAGCCGGAACTGGCTCCCGTGGCACGGGCACGTGACGCGGCCGTTGTCGATCGTGCCCTCGTGGAGCTGGCAGCCCGCGTGGGTGCAGACGTTGTCGAGGGCCAGGATCTGGCTGCCGTCGCGCACCACCATCACCTCGATGTCGCCGAGCGTGGCGAGCTTCGGCCGCCCGTCCTCGAGTTCGCTCTCCGAGAGGGCGTCCTGCCAGTCGGTCGGCCCCTCGTGCCATGCCGTGTGGCTGACTTTGACGCCCTTCGAGTACGCGAGGTGGCCGCCGAAGTAGCCGCTCGCGAGGAGGACGCCGAGCCCGCTGAGGGCGAGCCCGCGGCCGGCCGCGCGTCGTCCGGCCTTCCTCGCCACGAGCGAGCTGGCGTAGAAACTGACAGCCGTGACGTTCAGCAGGGCATGCACCACGCCGATCCGGCTGGTGGGGCCGTAAGTGTCTGACCAGTCGTTGAGCCCGGAGGCCGCGGTGGGCGCTGCGGCGACGAGTCCCGCGGCGATCAGGACGTCGGCGGCCTGATGCGTCGACTCCCCGCCGACGAGGTCGAGCAGCGACGCCATGGACCACGCGCCGATGGGGATGTCCGTGAGGACAGCGTGCAGCGGATGGCCCGTCGGGATTCCGCTGAGGAGATTTCGGACGATGCGGGGCTTGACGGCGAAATGGGTCGCCTTGCGGAGCGGGTCGGCGACCTTGTCGATGAACTCCCAGCGCTCGAGGCGGGTGACGGCGTCGTCCAACACGTTCATTGCGTCCTCCTGTGCTGCGGCCAGAGACACGGGAAGGTTACCCCCGGCGGCAATGATTGACCCAGACCCTGCGTGGGTACTGGCTCGGCATGAGCGAGAACGACCTGAACAACGACGAGGGCATGGCCGAGAACGACTACAAGCCAGGCAACCCGTACGACGAGCCACGCGACTCCGGCGACCAGGCGAACGACATTCGCTTCAGCGAGGAGGAGCAGCTCATCCGGGAGCAGGCGCACGGGAACATGCCGCAGAAGGACGACGTGCCGCGCGACATGTCGAACGTCGACCAGGCCATGGCGGGGATCGACGTGCCCGACGCCGACATCAAGGGCGGCGACGCGAGCGACGACCCCGCCCACTACGGCGAAGAGCAGTAGTCAGCCCGCGAGCAGCTCGGCGAGGCTGACGGGCCGGCGGCCGGTGAGGCGTTCGACGTCGTTCGTCACCTCGGCCAGTTCGCCGGCCGCGATCGCGGTGTAGGTCGAGACCCAGGCGTCGTATTGCCACGGCGGGGCGTCCCACTTCTTCCGCGATTCGTAGGCTTCGTCGACGGTCTCGTTGTGGAAGGTGAACGGACGGCCGCGGACGCTGGAGATGACGTCGGCGGCCTCGGCGAGGGTCAGTGCTTCGGGGCCCGTGAGCGTGTACGCAGTCTGCGCGTGCGCTTTCGGGTCCCGAAGCACTGCTGCGGCGGAGCGGGCGACGTCGGCCTGTGCCACCGCGGCGACGCGGCCGTCGTCGGCCGGTCCCCTGATGATGCCATCGGGGCCGCCGAATGGTTCGAGGAAGTCCAGGTAGAGGCAGTCGCGGAGGAACGTGTAGCCGAGGCCTGAGGCCTTGATGTGTTCCTCTGTGTGGAAGTGGTCGCGCGCGAGGGTGAACACGGCGTCCGGCGCGGCTCCCATGAACGACGTGTAGACGATCTGCCGCACGCCGGCTTCCCTGGCCGAGTCGATGAAGGCCTTGTGCTCGTCCAGACGGTGCTCGTTTTCACGGCCTGACACCATGAACAGGGTCTCCACCCCTTCGAGCGAGCTCTCGGAGAGCGCGCGGTCGGCGTAGTCGCAGCGAAGGACGACGGCGCCCGGCAGCTCGGGTGCCTTCGCCGGTGTGCGCGCGAGGAGCCGGAGTTCGATGTTCGCCTTGGCGAGTTCGCGGGCGACAAGGCCTCCCACTGTGCCTGTTATGCCGGTGATGGCGAGCCCGGGAGCGCTGGTCATGAGGGGATCGTACGCGGGGTTCTCGGCTGCCCCGAATAGTCCGCTGCCCTATGTTGTGTCGCGGGTTGCAGGTCTACAGTGTGCGCATGACTGAGCAGCGTGACACCCCCAGCGATCCCGCTGACCACGACACCGAAGCACGCCCCGAGCCCAAGGACACCGGCCCCGGCGACGCTGGCGACGAAGCGAACGACCTCCGCTTCTCCGAGGAGGAGCAACTCATCCACGAGCAGATCCGCCGCCACCGCGAGGAACGCGAGCGGCGGGAGCGCATGGAGCGGGGGGAGAAGGGGTAGGCTAGCCCGCGACTGCGTTCGCCATGGCGAAAACGTCAGCAGGCATCGCCCGGCGAAGCCGCCAGGTGATTGCGATCGGACGCTCTCCGCTGTGCTGGACATAATCGAGTGGTCCGAGGCACGTGTAGGGCACTCCGGTGCCCCAGTCGTCCTTCGCTGCAGGACGCGTGAAGAGCATTACCGTGGAAGTGCCCTGGAGATACCGGCGTCCTACGGGGGAAGCGAGCGTGGTTGTGCTCTGCGACTCCCAGTGGAAAAGCTCAGGCGAGATCGCGTAGTCGCGGTACATAGTGCTCGGTGAGCGCTTGGTCTCGTCCTTGTCCAACGTCACGAAGAAGGCGTCCACCCCCGCGTCCTCGCACCACGCGACGCCCTCACGGTGATTGCCGATCCGGCCGCCGTCCAAGCCTAGGGCGGCCAGTACTTCGTAGCGGTTGTACGTGGCATGCGTGTAGAGCGGCACGTGGGCCGGTCCAAGACCAGAGGGTCCGCTGGTTCCTAAAGGGCGTGGCGCATGTCGGGTGTTGCGCACTCCGAGCTCAACAATCTGCGAGATCTCACGGCACAACCAGGGAAAGCTCCGCACATATTCGAGCCCGTCGTCGTACGCAGCGTCGCCGAGCCCGAACTTTCGCTGCAATTCAAACGTGAAGAAGATCATCCGCGCAAAAGACCGATCCCGTACGCCGAGCTCCCCGTATGGCAACGCCGTCGGAGCGAGTAGAGCCTGATAAGAGCTGGCTCGCTCGCGGTCGTCCACATGGAGGAAGCGTCCTACGCGGCGTAGTAGATCTTGCTCGGCCTCGTCTGCCCTCGCCACAAGGGCGGCGGCAGCGACTCGCTCGAATACCGAATCAGGACTGATGAGCCTCGCCGTTCTCAGGTAGCCCGTCCAGGAGTCAGACGTGCCACGGTAGATGTCCCGCAGCTCATTGCCCGATCTATCAAGGTACGTGTCAAGATCCGTGGTGCCGTAGGATCGTATGTTCTCCGCCAAGGAGCGACGAGGCAGTCGCAACTGGGCCCGGACACCCTCGAGGACGGTGCGCTGGGCTACCCGGTCGAGCACAAGTTGGCAGCCAGAGGGCAAGGATGGAAACTCGGCCTCGATCTCCCGCTCGAGCTGTCTACGACCGATTCCGAGTAGAGCCCGATACTTCAGATCGAAACGGAACTGGCGATGCTGCTGGCCTATAAAGTCGAGGACGGTGAGCACCGCCTTTCCTTCCGCTCGCCTCAGGCCCCGGCCGAGTTGCTGTAGGAACACCGTGGAGCTCTGGGTAGGGCGGAGCAACAACAAGGTGTCGATTTCGGGCACGTCGAGGCCTTCATTGAAGAGGTCGACGGCAAATAGGCAGTTTATTTGGCGATCGCGGAGGCGGCGAAGAGCGTCATCCCGCAGGGCTTTCGGCGTGGATCCCGAGACTGCGCTAGACGGTATGCCGGCCCGAGTGAAGACCTCAGCCATGTATTCGGCATGCTGAACGGAAACGCAAAATCCAATCGCGCGCATGCGGGAGACATCGAGAATTTTATCGCGTAATTCAGCTATAACTTTCGCTGCTCGAGCATCGTTCCCGGTGTACAGGCCCGAAAGCTGGGTCGAGTTGTAACTCCCGCGGCGCCATTCCAGATTCCGCAAGTCAGTCTCGTCGGCTACTCCGAAGTAGTGAAAGGGGACGAGGAGGTCCTCGCCGAGCGCGTCCCACAGCCTGAGTTCACTCGCGATGCGTCCGTTGAAGAATTCATCCGCCACGCTCTTTCCGTCCCCGCGTTCAGGCGTTGCGGTGAGTCCGAGGAGCTCAGCGGGTTGGAGGTGCTCGAGGAGTCTCCGATATGTGGGTGCGTCGGCGTGGTGGAACTCATCGATCACGACTACAGCGAATCGGTCTGGACCGATCTTTTCGAGGCGGTCTGGACTCAGGGATTGGACCGAGGCGAAAACGTGCGTCCAGCCGTTCGGTACTTCGCCGCCGACAAATAGTTCACCGAAGCTGCCGTTGTCGAGTACTCGCCGGTAGGTGCGCCGGGACTGTTCTAGGATCTCGCGGCGATGGGCAACGAAGAGCAGGGTTGGGAAATCCCCTGCGTCTTTCGCCAAACGTTTGTAGTCCAACGCGGCAACCACCGTCTTGCCTGTTCCCGTGGCGGCGACAACCAGATTCTCATGAAGGTCCTTGGCGCGGGCAGCTTCTAGGTCTTCGAGCATCTCCTGCTGGTGGAGGAACGGGACAACTTCGAGGCCAGTAGGGCCGAAATCTCTGCTGGCGGTCGTGCCGCCTGCTCGGCGCAGGGCCTCGTCGAGACGCTCGGCGTCCTTGGCAGGATCGTAGGGAACGAAGTTGGCCTTTTCCCAGTAGGAATCGAACGTGATTTCGAACTTCTGGACGAGTCTCGGGGTGGCCACACTTGAAAGGCGTACGTTCCATTCGAGGCCGTCGAGTAAGGCTTGCTGACTGAGATTCGAGCTGCCGACGTAGGCCGTATTGAACTCGGTGTCCCGGCGGAAGAGCCATGCCTTCGCATGCAGGCGAGTCGCATTGGTTTCGTAATTGATCCGGATATCAGCGTTGTACCGATTAGCGAGCTCGTCGAGTGCGTGACGTTCCGTAGCACCCATGTAAGTGGTGGTGATGACGCGAAGCCGAGCGCCTCTTTCGGAGAGATCTCGGAGGGCACTTTCGAGAAGGCGCAGGCCGCGCCACTTGATGAAGGCGCAGAGCAGATCGACTTGATCTGCGGATTCGAGTTCACGTCGAAGTTCGTGAGCTAAGTTCGGATCCTCGTGGCTTGCCGTTAGGAGTGCTGCCTCGCTCAGCGGCGTGGTGGGACGACGGAGGCTCCGCCGACGGATCTGGTTCGTGTCGTAGACCGCGTGCAACAGTTGAGGCGGGTCCGAAATGGCGTCAGTGCTGGCCAAGCTCGCCAGGAGCCGATTTGCTAGTTCGATGCGCATACCGCTCGGGGCTGTGGTGAGGGCTTCTCGCGCTGCTCGTTCGATGTGACGCGCAAGAGCCTCCGGGGTCTCGGACTCAGGGATGGTCTCGAGCTGGGTGGCCTGGTTTTCAGCCAGGGCGCTCAGGCGCCGTTCGATACTCTGCGTGCGCAGTGTTTCGTAAAGCCCTTCAGGCAGAACATGTTCTAGTTCATGCGGCACGGCAAATTCCCCAACGTCGAGTCACCTGACCAGGCTATTGGTCGAGGCGGATTCCTTCGCGATCGGCACGCACTCGGCAGAGCACTCGTACTCCTCGACGATGAAGTCCACATCGAACTCGGCTGCCACCGCCTTCACGAA